>NZ_JAVCVL010000013.1:0-31784 GCF_032917815.1 Clavibacter sp. MX14-G9D
GCCGACCCGCGCGGGATCGCCGCCGCCCTCGCGCCGCACGGCCTCCTGCTCGCCGGCCACCGCGGCAACGACACCGTCACGCGCTGGCTCGCGGCCGTCCGCTACGGGCGCCCCGGCCTCGCGGCCGTCGGCGGGGCGTACGCGTGCGCGAGCATCAAGGAGGAGTTCGGCGTCGCGCTCCTGGAGGCGATGTCGATGGGCCTGCCCGTGGTGGCGCCCGCGTCCGGGGGACCGGCGACGTACGTGGAGGACGGCGTGACCGGGCTCCTCGTCGACACGGCGGACCCCGCGGCCCTCGCCCGCGGCGTCGTCCGCGCCCTCGACATCGCGGCCGGTCCCGGCGCGGCAGCGGCCGCCGACCGCGCACGCGACATGGTCGCCCGCACCTTCACCATCCAGGCCATGGCGGGCACCCTGTCCCGCGTCTACCGCGACGTCGCCGCAGCCGACGACCGAACCCTCTGGGAGCTCAGCGCCTCATGACCCTGCTCGTCATCAGCCCGGACTACGCGTCCCACCTGTTCCCGCTCCTCACGCTCGCGTCGGCCTGGCAGCGGGCCGGCGAGCGCGTGGTCGTGGCGACCGGATCCGCCACCGCCGGCATCGTCGAGGCGTCCGGCTTCGAGCGCATCGACCTGCGCCTCGGCCGCGGCTCCAACCCCGGCACCATCAAGGCGGAGGACCAGCCGACGGGCGAGGACGACGCCCTCCGCGGCTTCTTCGCCGCCACGCGCCGCGGCATGGTGGAGACGCTGCGCTTCCAGGCCGAGGCGCGCAGCGACGACCTGCTGTGGGAGCCCGTGGAGACCGCCCGCGCCGTCCAGCGGATCCTCGACGAGGTGCGCCCCGACCAGGTGATCGTCGACCACCTCGCGTTCAGCGCCCGCCTCGCGCTCCTCGCCTCGGGCACCCGGCACGCGGACGTCGTGCTCGGCCACCCGAGCGCACTGCCCGTGGGCGACGAGGTCTACGGCTTCCCGCCCGCGTGGCCGGCCGCGTTCGAGCCGGAGGAGGAGGACCTCGACGAGCTGCACGCCCTGTGCGTGCGCGTCCGCGACCGCTTCACCGCGCAGTGGAACGACGCCCTCGCGGTCCTCGCCCCGGCCATGCGCCCGAGCCGCGACGCGTTCGCCGAGGCCGGCGACGTGCTCCTCCTGAACTACCCGGAGGAGCTGCACGACCCCGACCGCTCCGAGCTGCTGCCCCCGCACGCCTTCATCGGCTCGGCGGTCCGCCGCGAGGCCCCCGAGGCGGAGGTGCAGGACTGGATCGACGCCGGCGGCGACCCCGTCGTCTACGTCTCGCTCGGCAGCTTCCTCTCGGTGCGCGGCGACGTGCTGGCCCGCGTCGCCGAGGCGCTGCGCGACCTCGACGTGCGCGTGGCGCTCGCGACCGGGTCGACCGACCCGGCGGAGCTCGGCGACCTCCCGTCCGACTGGCTCGTGCGCCCGTTCCTCCCGCAGGTGACGCTCCTCGGCCATGCCGACCTCGCGGTCACGCACGGCGGCAACAACTCCGTCACCGAGGCGGCGACCGCGGGCGTCCCGATGCTCGTGCTGCCGCTGTCGACCGACCAGTTCGCGGGCGCCGCCGCCCTCGAGGACGCGGGGCTCGGCCTCGCCCTGGCCCCGAACGTCGCCACCGTCACCGAGCTGCGGCAGGCGGCCAAGCGGCTGCTGGCCCCGTCCGGGATGCAGCGCGCCGCGCTCGACGCCGTCGCGTCGTCGCTCACGCGCTCGCCCGGCCCGCAGCGCGCGTACCAGGCGCTGGCCGGGGGGATCCGCCCGGAGCAGGTCGCGCGCTGACGCCCGGGCCGGGATCTCGTAGACTCGGGGGGATCGCGTCGGCCGCCGAGGCCCCGCGGTCGCCCCCAGTCTCGACCAACGGATCCAGGTGCCCTCGTGAACATCGTCGCTTTCATCATCGCGTTCGCCCTCTTCCTGGGCGGCATGGCGCTGTTCGCGTTCGCGTTCTACATCGAGGGCTTCGAGCTGCTGAGCTTCTTCGCCGGCATCCTGCTCGTCTCGGCGTCCATCGCCATCCCGGCGCACATTCTCAAGCGCACCGACGCCTGATCCCGCGCGCCCATCCGCCGGCCGCGCCCCGAAACACCCGCGACACACGCCCCGGTTAGGCTCCGGCCATGGGTGATCTGTTCGAGGGATACGGCACGCTCGCGGCCGCACGTCGGGCGTCGGGCGGCGCGATGCCGTTCGACGAGATGTTCCGGGATCCGCCGGTGGCGGGGGAGCCCGCCGTCGCGCGGGCCGCGTACCGCGAGATCCACGCCGCGCTCTCCCGCATGACCAAGGAGGAGCTGAAGGACCGCACCGACGCGCTCGCCACCAGCTACCTCGCGCAGGGCGTCACCTTCGACTTCGCGGGCGAGGAGCGGCCGTTCCCGCTCGACGCCGTGCCCCGCGTCATCGAGCAGGCCGAGTGGAGCCGGCTCGAGAAGGGCGTCGCGCAGCGCGTCCGGGCGCTCGAGGCGTTCCTCGCGGACGTCTACGGGCCGCAGCGCGCCATCCGGGACGGCGTCATCCCGGCGCGCCTCATCAGCTCGTCGAGCCACTTCCACCGGCAGGCCGCCGGCATCGATCCCGCGAACGGCGTCCGCATCCAGGTCTCCGGCATCGACCTCGTGCGCGACGAGGCCGGCGAGATGCGCGTCCTCGAGGACAACGTGCGCGTCCCCTCGGGCGTCAGCTACGTCATCTCGAACCGCCGCGTCATGGCGCAGACCCTCCCGGAGCTGTTCGTCTCCATGCGGGTCCGGCCGGTCGGCGACTACCCGAACAAGCTCCTGCAGGCCCTCCGCGCGAGCGCGCCGGACGGCGTCGAGGACCCGAACGTCGTCGTCCTCACGCCCGGCGTCTACAACAGCGCGTACTTCGAGCACACGCTGCTCGCGCGCCTCATGGGCGTCGAGCTCGTCGAGGGCCGCGACCTGTTCTGCTCCGGCGGGCGCGTCTGGATGCGCACCACCGGCGGCCCCATGCGCGTCGACGTCATCTACCGCCGCGTCGACGACGAGTTCCTGGATCCGCTGCAGTTCCGCGCCGACTCCATGCTCGGCTCGCCGGGCCTCATGCTGGCCGCGCGCCTCGGCAACGTCACCATCGCCAACGCGGTCGGCAACGGCGTCGCCGACGACAAGCTCGTGTACACGTACCTGCCCGACCTCATCCGCTACTACCTGTCCGAGGACGCGATCATCCCGAACGTCGACACCTGGCGCCTCGAGGAGCCCGACTCGCTCGAGGAGGTGCTCGACCGGCTGCCCGAGCTCGTGGTGAAGCCCGTCGACGGATCCGGCGGCAAGGGCCTCGTCGTCGGGCCGGCGGCCTCCGCGGGGGAGCTCGCGGAGCTCCGCGCGCGGCTGCTGAAGGACCCGCGCGGCTGGATCGCGCAGCCGGTGGTGCAGCTCAGCACCATCCCCACCCTCGTGGAGGACGGCATGCGCCCGCGCCACGCCGACCTCCGCCCCTTCGCGGTCAACGACGGCCGCGACATCTGGGTGCTGCCCGGCGGCCTCACGCGCGTCGCGCTCCCGGAGGGCCAGCTGGTGGTCAACAGCAGCCAGGGCGGCGGGTCGAAGGACACCTGGGTCGTCGGCGACGGCGGCTTCCCCGCGGCGACGCGCGAGCGCAGCGTGCAGACCCTCGTGGCCGACCAGGCCGCGGTCACCACGTCGATCCCGATCATCGTGTCCGGGGAGAAGGCGCCCGACCAGTCGCCGCACGACCGGCCGCGGAACCGCGACCAGCACGAGCAGCAGCAGCAGACCGCCGTCGCGTCCACCGCCGATCCCGCCCCCACCCGACCGGCCGCGACCCGCGCCGTCGCGCCCGCCACCACCGCCGAGGGGGACCGCTGATGCCCATGCTGTCGCGCATCGCCGAGTCGCTGTTCTGGATCGGCCGCTACATCGAGCGGTCGGACGGCACGGCCCGCATCCTCGACGTCCACCTCCAGCTCCTCCTCGAGGACCCGTGGATCGACGAGGACACCGCCTGCCGCTCCCTGCTCAGCGTCATGGGCAGCGACGTCCCGTCCGACGACGTGCTCGGCCGGGACGACGTGCTCGCCCTCCTCGCGGTCGACCGCACCCAGCCGGCGTCCATCGCGTACTCGCTCGGCGCCGCGCGCGAGAACGCCCGGCGCGCCCGCGAGATCGTGTCGAGCGAGCTGTGGGAGTGCCTCAACACCACGCGCGCCCGGATGCCGCGGAAGATCGCGAACGACCGCGTGCACGAGTTCTTCGGCTGGGTCCGGGAGCGCTCGGCCCTCGCGGTCGGCCTCGTCGAGTCCGGCACGAGCCGCGACGAGGCCTGGCAGTTCTTCACGCTCGGGCGCTCCATCGAGCGCGCGGACATGACCGCGCGCCTGCTCGCCACGCGTGCGCTCACCGAGGCGAGCGGCCCCTCGTGGACCACGATCCTCCGCTCCTGCGGCGCGTACGAGGCGTACCTGCGCACGTACCGCGGCGTGCCGAGCGCCCGCAACGCCGCCGAGTTCCTGCTGCTCGACCGGCTCTTCCCCCGGTCCATCACGCACTCGATCCGCCGCGCCGAGCAGTGCCTCCACGACATCGAGCCGCGCACCGACCGGCTCGGGGTCTCGGACCAGGCGCAGCGGCTGCTCGGGCAGATCCGCAGCGACCTGGAGTACCGGCCGATCGGGGAGATCCTCGACGACCTCCCGCGCTTCATGGACGCCGTGCAGGAGGCGACGAGCGCCACCTCCGAGGCCGTCCGCCAGCGCTACTTCCCCACCAACGCGGCACCCAGCTGGGTCGGAGAGAACTCGTGAACCGCCTGCGCATCACCCACCGGACCGGCTTCCACTACGAGGGAGAGGTCACCGCGTCGTACAACGAGGCGCGGATGCTGCCCGTCTCGAGCGAGAACCAGTTCGTCCTCTTCTCGAACCTCGACATCCAGCCGAAGCCCGGGCACCACACCTACGTCGACTACTTCGGCACCCGCGTCTCCTCGTTCGAGATCCTGAGCCCCCACCGCTCGCTCGAGCTCACGGCCACGAGCCTCGTCGAGGTGCGCCCGCGGACGCACGAGCCGCACCAGCTCGGCTGGGACGACCTCGCGGTGGAGGTGGAGCGCGCCACCGAGCACGTGGAGCAGGTCGCGCAGACCCTCCGCACGGAGCCGCACGAGGAGGTCCGGGCGCTCGCCGAGGGGATCGCGGGCGGGGCGGGCACGCCCTGCGAGGCGGCGGCCGCCATCGCCCGGGCGATCGGGGAGCGGGTCGAGTACATGGCGGGCGTCACGAGCGTCCAGTCCACCGCCCGTGAGGCGTGGGAGCAGGGCCGCGGCGTCTGCCAGGACATCACCCACATCGTCATCGGGGCGCTGCGGCACGTCGGCATCCCGGCGCGCTACGTCAGCGGCTACCTGCACCCGAGGCCGAACGCGGCCGTCGGCGAGACCGTGACGGGCGAGTCGCACGCGTGGGTCGAGTGGTACTGCGGCGAGTGGCGCGGCTGGGATCCCACGAACCTCATCGACATCGGCGACCGGCACGTGCTCGTCGGCCGGGGCCGCGACTACCGCGACGTGGCGCCGCTGCGCGGCATCTACGCGGGGCCGTTCCGGTCGAAGCTGTTCGTGCGGGTGGAGATCACGCGCGAGTCCTGATCCGCGGTGGGGCGGCCCGGCGCACCTAGTCTGGATCCATGCCCGACGAGGAGCGCTCCACCGGAGGAGCCGACCACCGCACCATCGTGGACGCCGAGGGCGTGACCCTCCACTACTACGTGTGGGAGGCGGAGCGCCCGCGGGCCGTGGTGCACATCGCGCACGGCGTCGGCGAGCACGCGCTCCGCTACGCCCGCCTCGCGCAGGACCTCAACGCCATGGGCTACACGGTCGCCGCGGACGACCACCGCGGGCACGGCGCCACCGGCCTCGGGCACCTCGGCATCGGCGTGCTGGGGCCCCGGCGGCACCTGGCGGCCCTCGACGGGATCCAGCTGGTGAGCGAGCGGCTCCGCCGGGACCTGCCCGACCTGCCGCTCGTGCTCCTCGGCCACAGCTGGGGAGCGCTCCTCGCGCAGCGCATCGTCGCGCGGGCGTCGCACCTCTACGCGGGGCTCGTGCTGAGCGGCGCGTCGCTCGCGATGCCGGGCGTCATCAACACGGGCGACCTCAACAAGCGGTGGCGGCACCCCGCGGCCACGGGCTTCGAGTGGCTCTCCCGGGATCCGGAGGCGCAGCGCGCGTTCGGCGCCGACGACCGCAACTTCGACGTCAACGCGCTGAAGCCGTACCGGATGCGGGACTCCGTGCAGATCATGGGCCGCCCGCCCCGGAGGCTGGCGACCGACCTGCCCGTGCTCATCCAGGGCGGCGAGGAGGACTCGCTCGGCGGCCGCCGCGGCATGCAGCTGCTCGCCCGCGACTACAGCCGGCGCTCCGGCCTCAGCGACGTCCTGCTCATCGTCTACCCGGGCGCGCGGCACGAGATCTACAACGAGACGAACCGCGACGAGGTGGTCGCCGACCTCCGCAGCTGGCTGGACTCGCGCGTGGCGGCGGCGGGGGGCGGCGCGGCCGAGGACAGCGACGGCGAAGGCGACGGCGCGGACGATGCCGCGGTCGAGCGCGGCGACGCGGACGGCGGGACGCCGGCGTGACCTCCGCGGATCCGGCCGTCCCGCGTCCCGCCCTGCCCGAGGGGATCGCGCTCCGCCCGGCGCGCGGCGACGACCTGCCGTTCCTCGAGGACATGCTCCTGGCGTCGATGGACTGGCGCGACGACGGCTCCATGACCCGGGAGCGGATGCTGCGCACCCCGGAGCTCGCGCACTACGTGACCGGCTGGCCGCGCGCGGGGGACGTGGGCGTCGTCGCGGTGTCCGACGGGGATCCGGTGGGCGCGGCCTGGGTGCGGCTCTTCGCGGACGACGACCGCGGCTACGGCTTCGTCGCCCCCGACGTCCCCGAGCTCGGCATGGCGCTCCTCCCGTCGGCGCGCGGCCGGGGAGCGGGTCGCGCCCTCCTCGTGGCGCTCGTCGAGGCGGTCCGCGCGTCGGGGGCGCCGGCCGTGAGCCTCAGCGTGGAGGACGGCAACGACCGCGCCCGGGCCCTGTACGCGTCGCTCGGCTTCCTGCCCGTGGGACGCGAGGGCGGATCGGACGTGCTGCTGCTCCGCTGGTGACCCGCGGTGCTCCGGCGGCGCGTGCGGCGCCGCCGGAGCGCCGTCGGCCCTCCTCCGACGTCAGCCGCAGTGGCTGTTCCACACGTCCGGGACCATGGCGTACCAGTCCCGGTTCCCGCAGGGGAGGCCCGCGCTCCACACGCCCACGAGGGTGCCGATCAGGGCGTAGAAGAGGCCGCAGGCGAGCGTGCCCACCCCCGGGATCGCGCAGAAGAACGCGGCGCCGATGCCCCCGGCCGCGCCCATGATGATCCGCATCGCCGCGGGGGTCAGCCGGATGGTCTGCAGGTGCGGGGTGATCGCCTTGCCGACCTTGTGCCAGAAGTGCTTCCAGCCGTCCGACACCGCGACGGCGTCGACCGAGGCGGTCAGCCCGCCTCCCGGCGCGGCGGTCACGTCGAGCTGGGCGGCCGGGGCGCGGAGGCCGTCCGAGCTCCGGAGGGCCCGCACCTCCGCGGTCGCCTCCCGGGTGAGGGCGTCGCGGTCCGGTCGCGTCGCCCCCTCGTGCGGGCCGCTGGCCCACGCCGCCTCCGCGGTGTCGACGAGCTGGCGGACGCTCACCCTGCCGGTGGTGATGTCGTCGACGAGGGTGCCCGCCTGCAGGGAGGCGGCGACGGACTGGACCGAGGTCCGCGTGGCCGCCTGCGCCGGGACCGGCCCGGTGACCACCGCACCGAGGATCGCGAGCGCGGTCGTCACCCCGAGCGCGACGGCGCGACGGCCGTGACCGGCCCCGGGGCGAGGAGGGCGATGGCGCCGTCGAGTCGAGCGGGCCGAGGGCGAGGCGCTGCGAGGCATGTGGTGCTCCATTCGTCGGTGATGCGGGAGGGGTGGCGGCGCGGAGCGCGGGAGCGCCGGGGCATCCGAGGAGCGGCGGCAGCGCGCGGTGCCGAAGCTAGGCGGCTGTCAGACGATCGTCTGGCAGTTCTCCACAGGCAGGTGCCGCATCGGCCGGCACGACGCCGGTCGCGGGGGTCGGCTGTTACGGTCCGTGCGGCCCATCCGGTACGGAAGAAGGGGACGCTGTGGATCAGCGACGCGTGGAGATGCTCCGTCTCCGGCAGGAGATCGTGACGGCGGCGGGCGCGCTCTTCGCCCGGTTCGGGTACGAGGCCACCACCTTCTCCCGCATCGCGCGGGCCATCGACCGGCCCAAGTCCGCCATCGGCTACCACCTCTTCCCGTCGAAGGCCTCGCTGGCCGAGGCCGTCCTCGGGGAGGACGACCTCCGGTGGCAGAAGGCCGACGACGCCCTCGCGCGCGCCGGCATCTCGATGGGCGTCGAGCGCCTGCTCGCGCTGCTCGTGCTCCGGGCCCGCGAGATCGACGCGCACCCCGAGCGCGCGGGGGCCCTGCGCCTGCTGATCGAGCTGCCGTCGCTCGACGTCGATCCGCGCGGCCTGCCGCGCCGCCTCCTCGGCGCCGGCCGCGTCCGCTTCGCGCGCACGTGCATCGAGGCCGGGCTCACGGCGGACCTGCCGGGGCGGCGGGCCGAGATCGCGGCCTTCTCGGACCTGTTCCTGGACTCCACGCGCGGCCTCGTCCTCTGCCACCTGGCGCTGAGGGAGGACGAGCGCGTCGAGCCGCGGCTCTGCACCCTGTGGACGCATCTGCTCGAGGGCGCGGGCGTCCCCCAGGCGGCGGCCGTCGTGCGCCGGGTGTCGGCCTCCCCGAGGATCGCGGTGATCGCGGCGCAGGTGGAGGACGCGATGGCCGAGGAGGAGGCGGGCGTCCGCTGATCCGGGTGCCGCCGCGTCGCGGCACCCGCCGTTCACCTGATGGACCACTTCCCGTCGACGCGCGCTGCTACCGTCCGGGACGCTCCGATGCCCGGAGCGGACGGGAGCGCGACATGGACCGGCGTCAGGCGGCCGTGGCGCGTGCCCGCCGGGAGATCGTCGAGGCGGCCGGCGCCCAGTTCGCCGCGTACGGCTACGAGGCGACGTCGTTCTCGCGGGTGGCCGAGGCCATGGGCCGGCCCAAGTCCGCCGTCGGCTACCACCTGTTCGCGTCGAAGGAGAGCCTCGCGCACGCGGTGGTCGACGAGCAGGAGCGCCGCTGGCTCCGCATCGCCGCCGCGCTCGAGGGGCCGGGCGCCCTCCCGGAGCTCGTCGTCTTCCTGCTGACCGCGGCCCGCGAGGTGGAGGTCCGTCCCGTCGCGGCCGGCGCCGTCCGGCTCCGCCAGGAGATGCCGCGCCTCGGCCTCGGGGTCGCGCCGCGCTTCGACGTGGAGGCGTTCGTGCACCGGCTGCTGCGGACCGAGCTCGTGATGCAGGGCGTCCCCGAGCCCGAGCCGGATCTCGACGCCGCCGTCGACGTGCTGCTGGGCGCCACCCTCGGGGTGCTCTCCCTCCGGTCGACGCGCGCGCCGCGAGTGGATGCCGCCGACCGCCTGCGGATGCTCTGGATCCCGCTCCTCGCGCACCTCGGGCTCGAGGGCGTCGAGGCGGTCGTGCGGGACGCCCGCCCCCTCGACCCGGACGCCGTGGAGGCCGTCGCCGCCGCGGCGACCCCGACCGGGTGGGATCCCGTCCTCGCCTGATCGGCGACCCGCGGGCGACCCGCCTCAGGCCGGCCAGACCGGGCGGAACTGGATGCTGATGCGCGGCCCGACGGCCTTCGTGGTCTTGAGGATCGCGTGCTCGTGCGTGCGCTGCGCGCTGCCGCCCATGACCACGAGGTCGCCGTGCCCGAGCGGGAACCGCCGCACCTCCCCGCCGCCCTTCGGTCGCAGCGACAGCGTGCGCGCCGCCCCGACCGAGACGATGGCGACCATGGTGTCGCGGTCGATGGCACGCCCGACGCGGTCGCCGTGCCAGGCGACGCTGTCGTCGCCCGTGCGGTAGAAGCACAGCCCGGCCGTCTCCAGCACCTGTCCGGGCGGCCGTCCGTAGTGGTCGTTGAGCGCGTCGCGCGCCTGCTCGAGGACGGGCGCCGGCAGCGCGGCCCGGGGCCCGAACCACGACAGCAGGCGCGGCACCTCCACGGTGCGGCCGTGCATGGTCCGCGTGTCGGCCGTCCACTCGACGTCCTCCACGAGGCGCTCGAACAGCGCGTCGGAGTCGCTGACCCAGCCGGGGCGGATGTCGAGCCAGGCACCCTGCCCGAGGTCGAGCCGCTCGACCTCCGCGCCGAGCGCGCCGAGGCCGGGTGCCGCCCGGAGGTCGTCGAAGAGGGAGGCCTGGAACGCGATGCTCATGGCGCGAGCATAGCCCGGATGTTCGAACGCATGTTCGAACGCGGGAGGGGCGGGGAGGTCCGGGGCGCCGCCCGGGCGCGTCGTGCGCCGGACGGCCGCCGCCGCGTCACCCGACCTCGAGCACCGTCTTCAACCAGCCCTCCTCGCGCACGTCGAAGTGCTCGTAGGCGTCGATCGCGGTCGTCATCCCCTCGTCCTGCGTGGTGAAGCGCGTCGGGTCGTACACGCCGGATGCGACGAGGTCGATGAGCGGCGGCGTGACGCGGCGGTGGTCGCAGTTGCCCATGCGGATGGTGAGGTTCCTGTTCATCGCGGCGCCGATCGGGTACGACGTGAGCTGGGGCGGGTAGACGCCGATGATGCCGATGCGCCCCGACTTCCGCACCATCCGCACGGCCCACTGAGCGGCCTGGCTGGGAGCGTCGCCGGGGACCCAGAGGCCGTCGTGCGGGGAGGCGCCGGGCGCGACCTGCGCGACCTCGGCGGCGAACGCGTCCGCCTGCTGCTCGGCCTCCTCGGCGGCGGGACCCGCGTGCGGGCGCTGCGCGTCGACGCCGACCGCGTCGATCACCGCGTCCACGCCGATCCCGAGGGTCGCCTCCATCACCGCGGCCACCGGGTCCTCGCGCTCGAAGTGGATCACCTCGGCGTTCTGCTCGAGCGCCATCGCGAGGCGCGTCTCCACGTGGTCGACGGCGAAGACGCGCCCGGCGCCCATGCGGAAGGCGGATGCGACGGCGAACTGCCCGACGACGCCCGCGCCGAGGACCGCCACGGTGTCGCCCGGTCGGATGCCCGCGAGCTCGGCGCCGAACCAGGCGGTGGGGAAGATGTCGCTGAGGAGGATCGCCTGGTCGTCGGTGACCGCGTCGGGGAGCGGGATCAGCGTGTGGGCGGCCCACGGGATCCGCGCGTACTCGGCCTGCAGGCCGTCGATCGGGCCCGTCGTCTCGGGCCCGCCGAAGAACGACGTGCCGGCCTGCGGTCCGTTCGGGTTGGCGACGTCGCACTGGGCCGTGCTGCCCGCGCGGCACTGCGCGCACACGCCGCACGACATGGTCGAGCACACCAGCACCCGGTCGCCAGGGGAGAAGCCGCGCACCTGGGCGCCGACCTCGGTGACGGTGCCGATGGCCTCGTGGCCGAGGACGGTGCCCTCGCGCATGCCGGCCATCGTGCCGCGCACGAAGTGGAGGTCGGTGCCGCAGATGGCGCTGCGGGTGATGCGGATGACCGCGTCGGTCGGCTCCTGGATCCGCGGATCCGGCACCTCGTCCAGGCGGATGTCGCCCTCGCCGTGCCACACGACTGCCTTCATGCTGCCTCGCCTCTCCTCGTCCGATGCGGGACGGGCGGGCCGGATGCGCCGCCGTCCGTGCGTCCGACGCTAGGCCGGCACGTCCGCGGCGTCCGGGTCCGGGCGCCCCCTTGACGCGAGGCGGGAGGGGCGGCTACCGGCTCACGCCGTCGCGTGCGCGATCGCGCGGGAGGCGCGGCGCCCGACGGCGATGAGGGCCAGCGCCATGCCGCAGATGAACGCGGCGATGACGACCACCCAGACCGCGACGGTCGCGTATCCGCCCGCGTCGGTGGCGGGATCCAGGAACGGGTACGGGTAGTACGTGGCCGCCCCCGTGACCTCGTTGCCCGTGACGGGACCGCGCGCCAGCGTGACCGCGACCCACACCAGCGGGAAGACGACGACCCGCCCGACCGCGCCGTACCCGAGCGCGCGGCGGTCCGGCGCCAGGAGCCAGTCGAGCAGCACGAGCGCGGGCACGACGACGTGCAGCACCTCGTTCGACCAGGGCAGGTTCCCGCCGGGGATCGTCGGCAGGCCCCGCAGGAGGAGGTTGTAGACCACGCCCGTGGTCACCATGTACGTGGTCGCGGCGAGCCGGAGCGTCGTCCAGCCGCGGCCGGGGAGGGGGCCGCGGCGGAGCAGCCGCACGGCGCCGATCCCCATCACGACCGCCGCCAGCAGGTTCGACTCGATGGTGAAGTACATGAGGAAGTCGACCGTCTTCCCCCAGATCCCCGCCACCCCGATGCTGCGCCAGTACGCGGAGCTGACGGCGTACTGGCTGATGACGGCGACGAGCACGGCCGCGGTCGTGAGGAGGCGGACGACCGCCCACGTGATGCGCATGGCCCACGGTCCCACACGCCCGTGTCCGCGGGGATCCGGCGGCGGTGCGACGCGCCGGGCGGGCCGTAGGCTGGCCGGATGCATGGTGAGTACAAGGTCCCCGGCGGCAAGCTCGTCGTGGTCGACCTGGACGTGACCGACGGCCGCATCTCGGGGTTCCGCCTCGCGGGCGACTTCTTCCTCGAGCCCGACGACGCGCTCGAGGCGATCGACCGGGCGGTGAACGGCCTCCCCGAGGACAGCGACGCGAACGCGATCGCCGCCGCCATCCGCCGCGCGCTCCCGCCGCAGGCCGTGCTCCTCGGCTTCTCGCCCGAGGCCGTCGCCGTCGCGATCCGCCGCTCCCTGGCCCGCGCCACGAACTGGGGCGACTACGAGTGGGAGGTAATCCACGACCGCGCCTACCGCCCCGTCGAGCAGATGGCCCTCGACCAGGTGCTCGCCGAGGAGGTCGGCGCCGGGCGTCGGAACCCCACGCTGCGCATCTGGGAGTGGGACCAGCCGGCCGTCGTCATCGGCAGCTTCCAGTCACTTCGCAACGAGGTCGACGCGGAGCAGGCCGCCGCCCACGGCTTCGACGTCGTCCGCCGGGTGTCCGGCGGCGGTGCCATGTACATGGAGGCGGGCGCCGTCATCACGTACTCCATCTACGCGCCCGTCGACCTCGTGCAGGGCATGACGTTCGCCGACTCGTACGCCTACCTCGACGAGTGGGTCATCACCGCCCTCCGCTCGCTCGGCATCGACGCCTCGTACCAGCCGCTCAACGACATCACGAGCCCCACCGGCAAGATCGGCGGCGCCGCGCAGAAGCGCCTGGGCGCCGGCGCCGTGCTGCACCACGTCACCATGAGCTACGACATGGACGGGGAGAAGATGGTGCAGGTGCTGCGCATCGGCCGCGAGAAGATCAGCGACAAGGGCATCACCAGCGCGGCCAAGCGCGTGGACCCGCTCCGCAGCCAGACCGGCATGAGCCGCGCGGAGATCATCGACCGGATGAAGGCCACCTTCACGGGCCTCTACGGCGGCAAGCCCGGCGAGGTCACGCCGGAGGAGTGGGCGAAGACGCGCCAGCTCGTCGCCGACAAGTTCTCCACGCCGGAGTGGCTGACGCGCGTCCCCTGAGCACCCGCGTCATGCGACGGATGCGCGTCGGGGACGCCCTGTCCGCTGGGCGAAGGGCGCCTGTCCGCTCGGCGTCGGGGCGGGCGGGCTCCGCGGCACGGCGGCTAGTGTCCTGTCCGTCGTCGTTCCCGACCCCGCGGGGGCCGAGCGGCGACGAGCGGCACGACCGAACCTCCTCCGGGTGGCTGCGATCGCGACCGCGGGCGGCTCCGTGACGTACGTCGATCGCGGAGCGGTCTCGCGGGGCGCGCATGCGCCCCGCGAGCGACCCGCCTCCGGGGTGCGTGCGACGCCGGTCGGCGGTCAGCCGCGCTCGAGCAGCTCCCGGTAGTCCGGGTGCTCGTCGATCCACTCGGCCACGAACGGGCACGCCGCCACGACCGTGCGCGATCCCTTCCGCACGTCGTCGAGCGCGGCCCGCACGAGCTCGCCGCCGAGGCCGCCGCGCCGCTTCGCGGGGTCGACCTCGGTGTGGGTGAAGACGATGCGGTCGCCCTGGATCAGGTAGTCCGCGAAGCCCGCGCGCTCGCCGTCGAGCCACAGCGTGTAGCGCGAGCCGTCGGGGTCGTGGGTCACGTCGACGCTCATGCCGCCACACTAGGCGCGCTCCCGCGCGGAGTCGATCCGCCAGGACGCCGGGTTACCCTGGACGAGCCCGCCACCCGGGCGCACCCCTACCCCCGGAGCATCACGTGACCGCCGACATCCGCCGCCGCAGCATCCTCGCCGCCGCGCTCGCGGTCCCCGTGACCGCCGTCCTCGCCGCCTGCACGCGCCAGGACCCCGCCCCTCGTGCGACCCGCGACGCGGGTGACGGCGGCCGGGCCGCCGCGTCCGACGCCGCGCCCGCCGTCACCTCCGTGGAGCCCGCGGAGCTCTCCGTCTCGGGCGGGCAGACCGTCACCCTCGCCGGCGCCGGGCTCTCCGCGGCCACCGCCGTCATGTTCTCCGGCACGCCGGGCACCGACCTGCAGGTGGCCGGCGACGGGTCCGTCACTGTCGTCGCGCCCCGCTCGGCCGACTACGAGGACGGGACCGCCGACATCCAGGTCATGGCGGGCGACGCGGCGCTCACCGCCTCGACGGCCGCGTACACGGCGCAGACGCCGGTCGACGCGCAGCTGCAGTACGCGCTCGCGCACTGGGACTCGTACAACCTCGAGGAGTACGGCGACTTCAACCCGTCCGGCGGCGACTGCGTCAACTTCGTCAGCCAGACGCTCATCCAGCGCGGGTGGGAGATGACGACGGAGTGGCACAACCGCGGCGGCGGGTCCGACTGGACCTACGCGTGGATCCACGTGCCCACGTTCGACCGGTGGCTCGCGGCCAACGCCGCCGCGCTCGGCGTGACGCGCCTCGAGCTCGCCGACCGCGACCGGCTGAAAGTGGGCGACATCGTCATCTTCGACTGGAACCGCAACGACTCCGGCGACCACACGCAGATCGTCTCGGCCATCGAGCCGGGCGACAGCGGGAACGTCGTGAAGATGGTCGGCCACAACCTCGACAACGACTACCGCGACCTCGACGAGACCATCACGGTCGAGCACCCCGGCGCCGAGGTGCACTTCTGGAGCGTCTCCTAGACCGCGTCCCGCGGCCCGCGGAGGACCCGCGGCAGGCGGTCGACGAGGAGCACGGCCAGCACGCCGAGCGCGTAGGCCGCGAGGTCGAGCGGGTCGAAGCCCGTCCCGAGCAGCAGGCGCGAGACCGGCACGTGCGCGGCCCAGGTCTCGGGCCACCCGGTGATCTGCAGGAGCTCGATCCCCGTGCACCACACGAGCACGGCGGCGCCGTGCACGACCGTGTCGACGCGCGGCATCACGGCGATGAGCGCCAGGTGCAGGGCGGCCGCGTAGTGCACGTCGGGCCAGAGCCCGCGTCCGTCGGAGCGGGTGACGACCATGCCCGCGATGACGACCGCGAGGAGCGCCGCCAGCGCGACGACGCGCCGACGGGCGTGCCCGTCGGGCAGCCGGAAGCCCCGGGCGGCCGCCGTGGCCGCCTCGGCCGGGCGGTGGGCGGTCGGGACCGACGGCTCGTCCCAGACGAACGCGTCCACATCCCCGGAATGGCGCATGCCCCCACCGTAGGGACCTCCGGTGGGAGCGCGCTCAGCCGGGGCCGGGGCTGGCTTCCCCGGGCACGGGATCAGGCGCCGAGCGCGGCGTCCACGATGCGCTTGGCCTCCGCCTGCACCTCGTGCAGGTGGTCGAGCCCCACGAACGACTCGGCGTAGATCTTGTACACGTCCTCGGTGCCGCTCGGGCGGGCCGCGAACCACGCGTTGGCCGTGACGACCTTGACGCCGCCGACCGCGGCCCCGTTGCCGGGCGCGCTGCTGAGCTTCGCCGTGATGGGGTCGCCCGCGAGCTCGGTGGCCGTGATGGCGTCGCCGTCCAGCTTGCCGAGCGTGGCCTTCTGCGCCTTGGTCGCGGCGGCGTCCACGCGCTCGTACACGGGGTCGCCGAAGCGCTCCGTGAGCTCCCGGTAGAGGACGCTCGGGGTCCTGCCGGTGACCGCGAGGATCTCCGCGGCCAGCAGCGCGAGCAGGATGCCGTCCTTGTCCGTGGTCCAGACGGTGCCGTCCTTCCGCAGGAAGCTGGCACCGGCCGACTCCTCGCCGCCGAAGCCGACGGATCCGTCGATGAGGCCGGGCACGAACCACTTGAACCCGACCGGCACCTCCCAGAGGCGGCGGCCGAGCGACTCGGCGACGCGGTCGATGACGCTGGAGGAGACGAGCGTCTTGCCGACGCCCGCGTCCTGCCGCCATTCCGGGCGGTGCGCGTAGAGGTAGTCGATCGCGACGGCGAGGTAGTGGTTGGGGTTCATGAGCCCCGCGTCGGGCGTGACGATGCCGTGGCGGTCCGCGTCCGCGTCGTTGCCGGTGAGGATGTCGAAGTCGTCCTTGCGCGCGAGCACGCTCGCCATGGCGGACGCGGACGACGGGTCCATGCGGATCCTCCCGTCCCAGTCGAGGGTCATGAACGCCCACGCCGGGTCGACCTCCGGGTTCACGACCTCCAGGTCGAGGCCGTAGCGCTCGCCGATGGCCGCCCAGTACTCGACGGAGGCGCCGCCGAGCGGGTCGGCCCCGATGCGCACGCCCGCCTTCCGGATGGCGTCCATGTCGATGATCGTGCCGAGGTCGTCGACGTAGTGGCCGAGGAAGTCGTAGCCCTCGACCGCCGCGCGGGCCTCCTCGAGGGGCACGCGGCGCACGTCCGCGAGGCCGCCCGCGATGATCTCGTTGGCGCGCGCCGCGATCCAGCCGGTCGCGTCGGAGTCGGCCGGCCCGCCGTGCGGCGGGTTGTACTTGAAGCCGCCGTCGGCCGGCGGGTTGTGGCTGGGGGTCACGACGATGCCGTCGGCCACGTCGTCGTCGCCGTGCTCCGCGTCGCGGTTCCAGCGGAGGATCGCGTGGGACAGCGCCGGCGTGGGGCACCAGGAGTCGCGGGAGTCGGCGAGCACGCGCACGCCGTTGGCGACGAGCACCTCGAGGGCGGTGTCCTCGGCGGGCTTCGAGAGCCCGTGCGTGTCGCGGCCGATGAACAGCGGCCCGGTGATGCCCTGCTCGGCCCGGTACTCGGCGATGGCCTGCGTGATGGCGAGGATGTGGTCCTCGTTGAACGCCGTGTTGAGCGAGCTGCCGCGGTGGCCGCTCGTGCCGAACGCCACCTTCTGCTCGGGATCCGCCACGTCGGGGTGGAGGTCGTGGTACGCCCGGATCAGCTCGTCGATGTCGATGAGGTCGGACGGGAGGGCGGCGGTGCCTGCGCGGTCATGCATGCCCCCATCCTGGCACCGGGGCCCGCCGAATCCCATCTAGGGTGCAGGCATGCCCGCGACCTCCCGACCCGACGAGACGTACAGCTACCTCGGCCCGTCCGGCACCTTCACGGAGGCCGCCCTCAAGCAGGTGGAGGCCGCCCGCGGCCGCACCTGGCGCGCGGTCAACAACGCCTCCGAGGCGCTCGCCGACGTGGTCGCCGGCACGTCGGTCGCCGCGATGATCGCCATCGAGAACTCGGTCGAGGGCGGGGTCACGGCCACGCAGGACGCGCTCGCCAACATCCCGGGCCTCCGGATCCTCAGCGAGCACCTGGTGCCCGTCTCCTTCGACCTCGTGGTGCGCCCGGGCACGGCGCTCGCCGACGTGCGGACGGTCGCCGCGCACCCGGTCGCCTACGGCCAGTGCCGCCGCTTCCTCGAGCGCGAGCTGCCCACGCACGGGCACCTGCCCGCGTCGTCGAACGTGCAGGCCGCCATGTCGCTCCTGGAGGACGGCACGGCCGACGCCGCCATCGCGCCGCCGCAGATCGTGGAGAGCCAGCCGCTCGAGGCCCTGGCGCGCGCCATCGGCGACAACCCGAACGCCGTGACGCGGTTCGTGCTGGTCGGCCGGGCCACGTCGCTGCCCGCGCGCACGGGCGCCGACAAGACGAGCCTCATCGTCGAGCTGCCCGACGACCGCGCCGGATCCCTGCTCGACCTCCTGGAGCAGTTCGCCACCCGCGGGGTGAACCTCGCGCTCATCCAGTCGCGGCCCATCGGCGACGAGCTCGGCCGCTACCGGTTCGTCATCGACGCCGAGGGCCACGTGCACGACGAGCGCGTCGCCGACGCCCTCCTCGGGATCCGCCGGTTCAGCCCCCGGGTCACGTTCCTCGGCTCCTACCCCCGGGCGGACGGGGCGCCGAGCACCTACCGCGCCGAGTACGAGGACGACGTCTTCCTCGAGGCGCGCGACTGGCTGCGGGCCATCCTCGCGGCGGAGCCCGGCGCCGGCGCCTGACGCGACGCCGGACCGGCCGCGGCCGCCTCAGGCCCGGTCCCGGTCCAGGTCCTTCGAGCGCGCGCCCGTCGCGCGGCTGATCAGGTAGAGCACGACGCCGACGGCCAGGAGGATCGCGCCGAACAGCCACACCTGCCCGCTCTGCTGCGTGAGCAGCAGGACGCACGACAGCGTCCCGAGCACGGGGACGACCGTCCACACGCGGAAGTGCTCGTGCTCGACCCGGTCGCGCCGCAGCACCAGCACGGCCACGTTGGTGCTGATGAAGACGAACAGCAGCAGGAGCACGACGGTCTCGGCGAGGGTCCCGACGTCGCCCACCGAGGTCAGCGCGATCGCGACGACCGTGGTCGCGGCGATGGCGACCCACGGGGTGCGCCGCTTCGGCAGCACCTTCCCGAGGACGCCGGGAAGGAGGCCCTGCTCGGCCATGCCGTAGGTGACGCGGCTCGCCATGATCATGGTGAGGAGCGCGCCGTTCGCCACCGCGACGAGGGCGATCAGGCTGAAGACCCACGACGGGATGCCGACGCCAGTCGCCTCGACCACCGCGAGCAGCGGCCCGGTGGAGTCCTGCAGGTCCTCGGGCGCGAGGGCGGCCGAGCTCGCGAGCGCGACGAGCACGTAGACGACGCCGGCGGTCGCGAGCGACCCGAAGAGCGCCTTCGGGTACACGCGGCTGGGGTCGCGCACCTCCTCGGCGACGTTGGCGCTCGTCTCGAACCCGACGAACGAGTAGTAGGCGACGATCGCGGCCGACAGCGTCGCGAGCGCGGCGTTCGAGCCCTCCGGGAACCCGGTCACGCGCGACACGTCGCCGCCCCCGCCGCCGAGCATGACCGCCACGACGACGATCACGATCACCAGGCCGCTCAGCTCGACCACCGTCATGATCACGTTGCCGCGCATGCTCTCGGTGATGCCGCGGGCGTTGAGCGCCGCCACGAGCAGCAGGAAGAGGATCGCCGCGGGTATCTGCGGCACGTCCATCACGGGGGCGAGGAGGCTCGACAGGTACTCGCCGGCGAACGCCAGCGACAGGCCGGCGGCGCTCACGACGCCCGCCGCGAGCATGGAGAACCCGACGAGGAACGACACGATCGGCTGCCGGTACGCGCGCTCCGCGAAGATCGCGGCGCCGCCCGCCCTCGGGTACTTCGTCACGAGCTCGGCGTAGGAGCCCGCGGTGAGCAGCGCCAGGAGCAGGGCCACCACGAGCGGCACCCACAGGGCGCCGCCCACGTCCTCCGCGAGCGTGCCCATGAGCGCGTAGATGCCCGCGCCGAGGACGTCGCCCAGGATGAACAGGAACAGCAGCGGCCCGGTGATCGCCTTCTTGAGCTTCGAGCCGTCGGCGGATGCGCCGCCCCCGTCCGTGTCCGTCGTCGTCGCCATGCCGGTCCTCCCTGCGCTTCGCCGGACCCGCGTCCGGCGGTCGCGCGGTCGCGCGACCCATCGAGCCTGGCCCGATCCGGCGTGCGCGTCCCGGTGCGGCGGCCGCCGCCCGGACGCGCCCGGGCCGCTTGGCTAGAGTGACGGGGTGATCGATCCGCAGATTCTCCGCGACCAGCCCGACCTCGTCATCGCCTCGCAGGAGCTCCGCGGCTCCTCCGTGGAGGTGGTCGACCAGGCGGTCGCCGCCGACTCCGAGCGGCGCCTGGCGATCACGGAGTACGAGGGCCTGCGGGCCGAGCAGAACGCGCACGGGAAGCTCGTCGCGAAGGCGGACAAGGCCGACAAGCCGCGCCTCATCGCCGAGGTGCAGGAGCTGAAGGCGCGCGTCACGGCCGCCCAGGAGCGCGCGCAGCGGGCCGAGGCGGCGTTCGACGAGGCGATGCGGCGCATCCCGAACATCGTCATCGACGGCGTGCCCGCGGGCGGCGAGGACGACTGGGCGCTCGTCCGCGAGGTCGGCGAGAAGCCGTCCTTCGACTTCGCGGCCCGCGACCACCTGGAGATCGGGGAGATCCTCGACGCCATCGACATGGGCCGCGGCGCCAAGGTCTCCGGCGCGCGCTTCCACTACCTCAAGGGGATCGGCGCCCGGCTCGAGATCGCCCTGATGAACTTCGGGCTCGCCCGCGCGCTCGAGGCGGGCCTCGTGCCGCTCATCACGCCCACGCTCGTGAAGCCCGAGATCATGGCCGGGACCGGCTTCCTCGGCGCGCACGCCGACGAGGTATACCACCTCGACGACGACGACCTCTACCTCACGGGCACCAGCGAGGTGGCGCTCGCCGGATACCACGCCGACGAGATCCTCGACCTGGCCGCGGGGCCCGTGCGTTACGCCGGCTGGTCGACCTGCTACCGCAAGGAGGCGGGCTCCTACGGCAAGGACACCCGCGGCATCATCCGCGTCCACCAGTTCCAGAAGCTCGAGATGTTCAGCTACGTCGACCCGGCCGACGCCGAGGCGGAGCACGACCGCCTGCTCGCCATGCAGGAGCGCATGATGCAGGACCTCGGGCTCTCCTACCGCGTCATCGACACGGCGGCGGGCGACCTGGGCTCGAGCGCCGCCCGCAAGTACGACGTCGAGGCGTGGATCCCCACCCAGGGCGCCTACCGCGAGCTCACCTCCACCTCGAACTGCACCACGTTCCAGGCCCGCCGGCTCGGCACCCGCTTCCGCGGCGAGGACGGCCGCACGAGCCCCGTCGCCACGCTCAACGGCACGCTCGCCACCACGCGCTGGATCGTCGCGATCCTCGAGACCCACCAGCTGGCCGACGGGTCGGTCCGGGTGCCCGAGGCGCTCCGTCCGTACCTCGGCGGCCTCGAGACCCTGGAGCCCGCCACGGCGGAGGCGGCCCGATGACCCCGCGCGTGTCCGACGCCGACCGCCTGCTCATCGCCCTCGACATCGACGGCACGCTGCTCGGGGAGGACGGCTCGCTCGACGGGTCCGTCGTCCGCGAGGTGCGCCGCGTGGAGGAGGCCGGCCACCTCGTCATGCCCTCCACCGGCCGCTCCGTCGCCGACACCCTGCCCATCGTGGAGCGCCTGGGGATCCACCCCCGCTACATGGTGTGCTCGAACGGCGCCATCGTGCTGGAGCGCGACGCGGAGGCGCCCACCGGGTACTCCCGCCGCATCGTCGAGACGTTCGACCCGTCGGACGTGCTGCAGCGCATCCGCCCGCACCTCGCGAGCGGCCGGTACGCCGTCGAGGACGAGGAGGGCGTGTACCTGTACTCCGGCGGCGACTTCCCGGACGGCGCGCTGGAGGCCAACGGCCGCCACGTGGAGTTCGAGGAGCTGCTGCACGTGCCCGCGACCCGCGTCGTGGTCATCTCGCCCGGCCATGACATGGAGGACTTCCAGGTCGTCGTGGAGCGCATGGGCCTGCACCGGGTCAGCTACTCCATCGGCTGGACGGCGTGGCTCGACATCGCGCCCGACGGCGTCAACAAGGCCACCGCCATGGAGCGCGTCCGCGAGCTGCACGGCATCGCCCGCTCGCACGTCGTCGCCATGGGCGACGGGCGCAACGACATCGAGATGCTCGAGTGGGCGGGGGAGCACGGACGGGGCATCGCCATGGGCCAGGCGCCCGCCGAGGTCATCGCCGCGTCCACCGAGGTCACGGGGCCCATCACGGAGAACGGGGCGGCCGCGGTCCTCGCCCGGCTCTGAGCGGCGTCGCGGCCTCGCGGCGTGCTGCGCAGGTCGCCGCCGGATTCCCCGGCGCGGGCCTCGCGCTCCCAGCTCCTCCCTGGGGACGGCCCAGCCGCCTCGGATGGCCCCCGTGCGAGAGTGGCAAGTCCCGCGCGGTCACCCGGCCGCACCACCGCGGGCCGAGCCGGCCACCGGTAGGCTCCTGATCGATCGCACGTCGCCCGCCCCGCGGGAGCGCGCGCATCGGGAGGGCTGTCCGAGCGGCCGATGGAGCCAGTCTTGAAAACTGGTGGGCAGAGATGTCTCGTGGGTTCGAATCCCACGCCCTCCGCCCGGAGAGGACCCGCATGAGCGACGGCTCCCTGCGCCCCCGCCGGAGGGCGACGCCCCCGGTCATCGCCCGGCACGGCCGCCTCCGCAGGCCGAGCGGCGCGCGGGTGCTCCTCCGGGGCGTCGCCATGGGGGTCGCGGTCCTCCTCGTCAGCGGGATGTCGGTGGCGGCCGTCGCGCTCTGGGACCTCGACCGGGCGGCGCAGGTCGGCACCGTCGACATCAGCGACGGCACCGAGCGGACCACGGTCGGCATCGGCGCGCTCGACGGCGGCTTCAACGTGCTGCTCGCCGGATCCGACACGCGCCAGGGCCAGGGCGACGGGTACGGGCGGACGGACGGCGCGCTCAACGACGTGAACATGGTGCTGCACGTCTCGGCCGACCACTCGCAGGCCACCGTCGTCAGCCTGCCCCGCGACATGGTCGTCCCCATCCCGTCGTGCGTCCGCGCGGACGGGTCCGGCATGGCGCCCGCGATGTCCGCCCAGCCGCTCAACACGGCCCTCTCCGACGGCGGCCTGCCGTGCGTCGCCAAGACCGTGGCGCAGTTCACGGGCCTCGACATCCCGTACGCCGCGCTCATCGAGTTCGACGGGGTCATCGAGATGTCGAACGCGGTCGGCGGCGTGCCCGTCTGCCTCGCGAGCCCCCTGAAGGACAAGCGCACCGACCTCGACCTGCCCGCGGGTGAGAGCACGCTGAAGGGCAAGGAGGCGCTGCAGTTCCTCCGCACGCGCCATGCGGTCGGCGACGGCAGCGACCTGGCCCGCATCAGCAACCAGCAGGTGTTCCTCTCGTCGCTGGTGCGCACCATGAAGCAGTCGAGCACGCTGTCGGACCCCACGCGCGTCTACGGCCTCGCGAAGGCGGCGGTCGACAACATGCAGCGCTCCACCTCGCTCGACTACCAGACCATGGCGTCGATGGCGCTGGCGCTCAAGGACATCCCGCTCGACCAGGTCCGCTTCCTGCAGTACCCGGGATCGACCGCGGGCACCGGCGTCTACGCCGGCAAGGTGCAGCCGCTGACGGCCGACGGGGACCAGCTGATGCAGCTGCTCCGGACGGATGCCCCCTTCGAGGTCGAGGCCGGCAACACCGGCCTCGGCGCGGTCGAGGAGCAGCCCGCGGCATCGACCCCGGCGCCGTCCACGACCGCGCCCGCCGCGGGCGGGACGTCCGATCCGGCGGCCTCGGCGCCGACGGTGCTGCCGGAGGCCATCACGGGCACCGACGCCGGCACGGTCACGTGCTCCAAGGCGTTCGGCTGACCCTCCGCATCGGTGCGGTGCGGTGCGCGGCGGGCGGGGCGCGGGAGGGGCGACGGGACCCCGCTGCACACCCTATGCAGCGAGGGCCCGTCTATCTCGTTCAGCTTTCGACCCGAATCCTCCGCCGGACGAGAATCTCGTTCTCGCCCACGGTGGGCTCGCGACGTCGTCGCGTGCGTGGGGGTGAGCGGCGCCGGTTCGGGGGATCCGGGCCGCGGCCACGTGGGCGAGCGGGACATCTCTGGGCTGACACAGCGACACGCGCGGGGTAAGCCGGTCGGGTCCGGCACACGCGTCGAGACAGACACTACGTGTCCGTCGAATGGGGGACAACCGCGCCGCACCCCCCGTTCGGGCTCGTCGGTCCGGCGCAGGTGATGCCGAGGAGGCCGCCGCGTCCGGTACAGTGGACGGGTACGTCTGGAGACGTCGCATAGTTCGGCCTAGTGCACCACCCTGCTAAGGTGGAGTACCCGTATGGGTACCGTGGGTTCAAATCCCACCGTCTCCGCCATCCTCTCCGGTCTCCCGCCGGGTGTCGCGTCGAGACCCGCCCCGCCGGCTGCGGCCGCGCATCTCCGGCCCGCCTCGGCCCCCGGTCCGGGCTCCCCGTCGGCTCCGTCCCGGTGTCGACCGGATCGGCTCGACCGCGGCGCGACCCGCGATCGCGCGCTCGAGGGGCGTCCGACGGCGCCCTCGGCGGCTTAGCATCACCACCATGAGCGACACGTTTCCCGCTGCGACGCGGCAGCCGGACCCCGAGCACGGCGCCGGCACCACCCTCGGCCTCATCGCCCGCGAGGCCAACGTCTCGATCGGCACCGTGAGCAAGGTCCTGAACGGGCGCAAGGGCATCTCGCCCGCCACCCGCGCGCGCGTCGAGGAGCTCATGGAGCGGCACGGGTACAGCCGCCGCGGCGCCGAGCGTCCCCACGGCGCGCTGATCGAGATCGTGCTCGAGGTCGTCGACACGGGCTTCTCGGTCGACCTCCTGCGCGGGGTCTCGGCGGTCGCCCGGGAGCACGGGCTCAGCGTCATCGTGACCGAGCAGGGGCGCGACACCGCGCTCGACAGCGACTGGATGGCGGGCGTCATGCAGCGCCGGCCCATGGGCCTCGTGCTCGTGTTCTCCGACCTCGCGCCCGCGCAGAAGCGGCAGCTGCGCAGCCGCGGCATCCCGTTCGTGGTGGTGGATCCCGCCGGGTCGCCCGCCGCGGACGTGCCGGCGGTGGGGTCCACGAACTGGGAGGGCGGCCACGCGGCGGGGGAGCACCTCCTCGGCCTCGGGCACACGCGCATCGGCGCGATCAGCGGGCCGCCGCACCGCCTCTACTCCCGCGCGCGCATGTCGGGCTTCCGCTGCGCCCTGGAGGCCGCGGGGCCGCACGTCACGCTCGACGAGCGCGAGGGCGACTTCGGCCGCTCGGCCGGCTACCGCGCAGGCGGCGCGATGCTCGACGCCTCCGAGCGGCCCACCGCGATCTTCGCCGGCAACGACGAGCAGGCCCTGGGCCTGTACGAGGCGGCGCGCGAGCGGGGGATCCGCATCCCGGCCGACCTCTCGGTGCTCGGCTACGACGACCTCCCGTTCGCCCGCATCGTGTCCCCGGCGCTCAGCACCGTGCGCCAGCCGGTGCGCGAGATGGCCGAGGCCGCCGCGCGCATGGTGCTGCGGATCCGCGAGGGCCGGGACGACGAGCCGACGCGCCTCGACCTCGCGACGGCGCTCGTCGAGCGCGGCAGCACGGCGGCCCCGGCGGACGTGGTGTCGGCGCGCGAGTGAAAGGTTTCGGATCGTCCGCGCCCTGCTTGCCCCCGCCGTCCGCCGGTGCGTAGCGTTCGAGGGGCGCACGGCAGCCGACCGGTGGCGCTCGACGAAGGAGTCGCAGTGATGCAGATGCCCCGCACGTCCGTCAGTCCGCCCAGCGGCCAGCCCGAGCGGACGGTCCTCTCGTGACCGCGGCGCGCAAGGCCCTCGTCGTCCGCGGCGGCTGGGACGGCCACATGCCCGTGGAGACGACCGGGCTGTTCATCCCGTTCCTCGAGGAGAACGGCTTCGACGTCCGCGTCGAGGAGGGCTCGGCCGTCTACGCCGACGCCGAGGCGATGGCCGAGACCGACCTCATCGTGCAGGCGAACACCATGACCACCATCGAGCCGGAGGAGATGGCGGGCCTCCGCGCCGCCGTCATCGCCGGCACGGGCATGGCCGGATGGCACGGCGGCATCGCCGACTCGTACCGGAACACCGCCGACTACCTGCACATGATCGGCGGCCAGTTCGCCCACCACGCGGGCAAGGACCCGGCCGAGCGCACCGGCGAGCAGTCCGACAACTACATCCCCTACACGGTCGAGATGACGGAGCTCGGGCGCACGCACGAGATCACGCAGGGGATCGCCGACTTCGACCTCGTCACCGAGCAGTACTGGGTGCTGAGCGACGAGTACAACGACGTGCTGGCCACCACCACGCAGACCGTCCGGCCGTGGGATCCGTGGCACCGGCCCGTGACGGCGCCCGCCATCTGGACCCGCCAGTGGGGCGAGGGCCGCATCTTCGTCTCCGCCCCCGGCCACCGCATCGAGGTCGTCGAGGACCCGAACGTCCGCACCATCATCGAGAGGGGCCTCCTGTGGGCAGCACGCTGAAGCACGACGACGACGCCATGACCCTCGGGATCGTCGGCGTCGGGAAGATCAGCGAGCAGTACTTCGCGGCGTTCGAGTCCCTGCCGGGCGTCCGGCTCGTCGCGGTCGCCGACCTCGACCTCGACCGCGCCCGGACGGTCGCCGAGGCGCAGGGCGTGGACGCGCTGAGCGTCGACGACCTCATCGCCGACCCGCGCATCGACACGGTGCTGAACCTCACGATCCCCGCGGCGCACGCCGAGGTCGACTTGCGCGTGCTCGAGGCGGGCAAGCACGTGTACGGCGAGAAGCCGCTCGCGCTGAGCCCCGCCGAGGCCGAGCCGATCCTGCGCCTCGCGGAGGAGCGGGGCCTGCGGGTCGGATCCGCGCCGGACACCGTCCTGGGCACCGGGATCCAGACGGCGCGCGCCGTGCTCGACGCGGGCACGATCGGGCGGCCCGTCGCGGCGAACGCCTTCTGGGGCGCGCCCGGCCACGAGCTCTGGCACCCCGCCCCGGCGTTCTACTACCAGCCGGGTGCCGGCCCGCTCTTCGACATGGGCCCGTACTACCTGACCGCGCTCGTGACGCTGCTCGGCCCCGTCACGCGGGTGCAGGGCGCATCGCTCCGGTCCGACCGCGTGCGCTCCGCCGCCTCCGACCCGGAGTCCCGCGAGATCCCGGTGACGGTCGACACGCACGTGAGCGCCGTGCTCACGCACGCCTCGGGCGCCGTGTCCACCGTGACGATGAGCTTCGACGTATGGGCGACGCGCATCCCGAACATCGAGGTGTACGGCACCGCGGGCACCCTCTCGGTGCCCGATCCCAACCACTTCTCGGGGACGGTGCAGGTCGCGACCTCCGCGGATCGGGAGTGGGCCGACGTGGAGCCGAGCGCCGGCTTCGTGGACGCCGGCCGCGGATGCGGCCTGGCGGAGATGGCCGACGCGATCCGCCGCGGGGCCCCGCACCGGGCGTCGGGCGAGCTCGCCTTCCACGTGCTGGAGGTCATGGACGCGATCCTCGACCCGTCGGCGACGGGGGAGATCCGGAGCACCGTGGAGCGTCCGGAGGCCGTGCCGCTGGGCCAGCCGGGGCGCTCCGGCGACTGACCGGGACGGCGCGCGGACGGGTGGTGGGCAGCCTTCCACAATCCCGTCCGCCCGCCGTCCGCGGCACGCGCCGCGGACTACCCTGACGCCGTGCCCCGCCACTTCTCGCAGTTCCTCTTCGCGCCGTACGGCGACGGGGAGGGCCTGCGCGCGGTGGACGCGCGTCCGGCGGACGAGCGGCTGCTCGGCTCCGGAGCGCCGCTCGGCACCGGGCGGCGCGACGAGGAGGGCGCGGGCAGCGCGGCTGCCGTCGCAGACGGAGCGGACGAAGCCGACGGCGCCGACTGGCCGGCGCTCACCGCCGTCGAATGGCCGCTCACGCACCGCCCCTTCGACGACGACGGGCCGGTGCTCGCGGAGGGGCGCTTCGCCGCCGCCGCCGCCGACGAGGACCCGGACGGGGAGGCGCAGGAGGAGGCCGCGGCGCACGCGGCCCGGGCGGCGCTGCTGGCCGAGGTCTACGGCTGGCCCCACCGCGCGGTCTGAGCGCGACCGGCGCAGCGCCTAGTCGCCCGCCAGCACCGCCCACGCGTGCGCCGGGAGGCGTCCCGCGCCATCGAGGCCGCCCGCCTCGACGCGGTCGGCGGATCCGGTGACCTCGACGGCCTCGTCGCCGAGGTTCAGCACGAGGCGCAGCGCGTCCGGAGCGCCGGGGGCGACGCCGCCCGCCGCACCGGAGCCCGAGGGGCGCAGCGTGATCGTGAGGGCGGTGTTGGTGAGCCCGGAGGTCGCGATCCCCGCGTCCACCAGCCAGGGGTGCCGGCGGCGGAGGCCGACCAGCTCCTGGTGCAGGCTCCGCATCCGCGCGGCGTCCGGGTCGTCGGGCAGCTCCTCGGGGGTGGCCGGGTAGGCGGGGCGCACGGCGTCGTCGCCGCCCGCGCGGTCCTCCTTCACGCCCGTGAGGCCGCGCTCGTCGCCCGCGTAGATCGACGGGATGCCGGGCAGCAGGAGCAGCAGGGCCACGGCGTGGCCGAGGTGCCGCGGATCCACCGCGGAGGCGATGCGCGTCACGTCGTGGTTGCCGACGAAGGTCTGCGGCGTGAACGATGGCAGCAGCTCGGCGTGTCGCGTGAGCGTCCAGTCGAGCTCGAAGAGGTTCCGCTCGGCGATCGAGTTCCGGATCGACTTCCACAACTCGTAGGCCGTGATGGAGTCGACGGTCGACTCCGCCCGGTAGTCGGCGTAGTCGCCGTGGATCATCTCGCCCACGAACCACGCGTCGGGGTGCCGCTCGCGGACGCGCGGGAGCACGGCCGCCCAGAACGCGGCGGGCACGGCGTACGCCGCGTCGAGCCGCCAGCCGGAGATCCCGCGGTCGAGCCAGTGCGCCATCACGTCGGCGACGTGCGCGCGCACGGCCTCGGAGTCGTGGTCGAGCGTGACGAGCGCCCCGTGGCCCTCGAAGCCGACGGGCTCCCCGGCCTCGTCCCAGCGGAACCAGGACGCCGCCTCGGATCCGGGACCGTCGGCCAGCGCCTGCACGAACCGCGGGTGGCTGCGGCCCACGTGGTTGAACACGCCGTCGAGCAGGACGCGCACGCCGCGCGCGGACGCGTCGGCGAGGAGGGCGTCGAGGTCGGCGTCGTCGCCGAGCCGCGGGTCGACCGCGAGGTGGTCGCGGGTGTCGTAGCCGTGCGTCTCCGAGTCGAAGACCGGGCCGAGCAGCAGGCCGTTGGCGCCGAGGTCGACGAGGTACGGCAGCCACGCGCGGATCCGGTCGAGGCGGTGCGCGGGCCCGGCCGCGCCGGCCGCGGGGGAGCCGCCGTCGGGGCCGGCGAGGTCGTCGCGGGTCTGCGGGGCGCCGGTGAAGCCGAGCGGGTAGACGTGCCACCAGACGACGTGGTCGGTCCAGGATGCCAAGGGTCGCTCCTCGCGGTTCGGGTCGATCCAGCCTAATCAGCGGGTCGCGGGGCGCTCGCCGGACGGGCTCCGCGGGACATCGCGCAGCCGCCGGCGGGCGACGCGCGGCGCGGATTCGCGAGGCGGCCCGCGAGCATGTAGTCTGTCTCCCGGCCTGATCGCCGCTCGCGGAGATCATCGCCGTACGACTGCGCCCGTAGCTCAACGGATAGAGCATCTGACTACGGATCAGAAGGTTGGGGGTTCGAATCCCTCCGGGCGCACAGCACCTCCGGGTGCGCATCTCTGGTTGAGACAGAATGGAACGGCCCGCCTCGTGCGGGCCGTTCTCGTCTCCCGGGCTGTCCTGGTCCTCCGGCCGTCCTCGTCGGACGGCTCCCCGGCGTCCGCCCGGCCCGCCTCTCCCGGCCCGCCTCAGCGGACGGCCGCGAGCGGCTCCACGACCCCGTGCTCGTACGCCCAGATCGTCGCGTGCAGGCGGTCCCGCACGCCGAGCTTGTCGAGCGTCCGGCTCACGTGCGTCTTCACCGTCGTCGGCGCGAGGAACAGGCGCCCGGCGATCTCGGCGTTCGAGAGCCCGCGGGCCACGAGCACGAGGATCTCGCGCTCCCGCGCCGTCAGCCGGGCCAGCTCCGTGCCCGCGGCGTCACCGCCGCGCCCGCGCCCGCGCCCGTGGTCGACCAGCGCGCTCACGGCGCCGGCTCCGGGGTGGGCGTGGGGTCGGGTGCGGGCTCCTCCGCCGGCGCGTCCTCCGGCGCCGTCGTCGCGTCGCCGCTCGGCGCGGAGCCCGGCGTCGCGGTTCCGACCGACCCCAGGGGCAGCGCCTTGGCGAACGGCGGGCGCACGACCCCCGAGCCGAAGGGCACGCTCCCGTCGGCGACGGCGATCATGTCCCGCTCGAGGGGGAACACGTTCCAGGCGCCGTCGGCGGGCGACACGTGCTCGCCCGTCGTCGGGTCGACGACCCGGCCGTCCTCCTCGATGCCGCTGACCGTCGTCACGGGCTCCCCGTCCTGGTCGAACAGCTGCACGCGGTCGAGGAGCTCCCCGTCGGCGTCGTAGGCGAACAGGTTCGCGATCGCCTTGCCGTCGAGGAGGAGCCCCGGCTCCTCGTAGGGCGCGTAGGCGCTCTCGTCGACGTATCCGTCGCTCCCCGAGTCGGTGAGCACGACGGGGACGAGGACCAGGAGCGAGAGGGCGGTGCCCACGCTGACGACCGTCCGCGAGATGCGCAGGAACCGGTTCCCCGCCCAGCGGCCCCGGCCCCACTGCACGCTGACCAGCGTGAGGGCGGCGATCAGCAGCCAGCCCAGCGGCCCGCCCGGGAGCAGGGTGAAGGGGTGCGACGAGCCGAAGACGACGGCGAGCACGACGAGGGCGCACTGGTAGCCGGCCCAGGCCCGCAGCAGCCACCACACCGGGCGGAAGACGATCAGGAGGTCGAGGACCGCGGAGAGCTCGCGGTTCGCGCGGACGGTGCGCAGCATCTCGCGCCCGGTCTCGTCGATCCGCTGCCGGAGCAGCGACAGGGGCGAGGCGACAGCGGCAGCGCCCGTCGTGCGCTCGGGGAGCCCCGCGGAGGAGCGCAGCTCGTCGGCGTAGCGCACGGGGTCGCCGAGCTCGAGGGCGCCGTCGTGGTCGGCGGCCTCCTCCTGCAGGTCGGCCTCGAGGCCGCCCGTGAGGTCGTCGACGTCCTCCGGGTCGAGGTCGGCCAGCCGGGCGCGCACGGCGGCGGCGAAGGCCCGGATGCGGGTGTCGAGGGCGGGATCTGCGGTGTTCACGGCTTCTCTCCGATCGTGCGGACGTGGACGGATGCGGGCGCGGCGCCGGTGTCGGCGGGCCGCCTCGCGGTTCGGGCGGACGGCGAGGCCGGGTCGCCGAGCAGCCCGCTCATCGCCGTGGCGAAGGCCGCCCAGGTGGCGCGCTGCCCCGCGAGCAGCTCGCGGCCCTCGGGGTTGATCGCGTAGTACTTCCGGTGCGGGCCGCCCTCCGACGGCACCACGTAGCTCGACAGCGCGCCGGCCGCGTAGAGGCGGCGCAGCGTGCCGTACACCGAGGCGTCGCCCACGTCGCCGAGGCCGGCGTCGCGGAGGCGGCGGACGATGTCGTAGCCGTACCCGTCGTCGTGCTGCACGACGGCGAGCACCGCGGTGTCGAGCGCTCCCTTGAGGAGCTGCGTGGTGTCCATCAGCCGTTCTCTCTCATGCGTCGCACAGTATCACGCACTGCGCGGTACCTCGGAGTGCCGTGCATGCGGCGTGTCCGAGCAGGCAGGGCCGCTGGGTTCCGCGCCCGGGTCGTCGGGCTCCCGGACAGCGTGCCGCCACGGCCGCCGGTGCTACCGTCGAGCATGCCCCTCGTCCTGGAGGCCCTCGGCCGCGTCCTCGCCCTCGTGGGCGCCGTCGTGCTGGGCGGCGCGGGCGTGGCGCCGGCGGTGCTCCTCGCGGCCCTCGTGGGTGCGGCCTCCGCCGCCTCCGTGGCCGCCGCGGTCGCGCTCGTG
>NZ_JAVCVL010000130.1:0-7910 GCF_032917815.1 Clavibacter sp. MX14-G9D
GCGCCGCGACGGCCGCGGGCGTCGAGAGGAGCTCGCCGGTGAGCCGTCCGACGGCGACCCAGGAGAGCCCCCACGCGATGGCCGCGGTCGGCGCGAGCCGCCCGCCGTCGCGGAGCGCGAGCAGCACGCCGACCGCCCCGGCGACGAGGAGGAGCACGACGGCCCACGCGTCGCGGCCGGCCGTCCCGGGCTGGAAGCCGGAGGCGGTGAGGATGGACGTGATGTTCGCGATCGTCGCGACGCTCACCCAGCCGAGGTAGAGGCCCATGGTGCCGTCGAGCACGATGCCCTCGACGAGGTTCCGCGGCCGGGTGGCGAGGAGCGCGCGGAAGGTCCAGATCAGCGTCACGAGCAGCGCGACGATGACGACGCCGCTCAGCACGAGGAGACCGGCCTGCGCGCTGAGGATCCACGCGGCGTTGAGCACGAGGGTGATGGCGACCGGGTAGCCGACGCGGCGCTGGCGCTCGTCGGCGCGCTGGGCGGGGAGCGCCTGCCAGATCGTGTACGCGACGAGGCCGAGGTAGATGACGCTCCAGATGGAGAAGGCGGGGCCGGCCGGCGCTACGGGGGTGTAGCTCGCGCTGAGCGCACCGCTCGACGCGTTCTGGATGCTCTCGTCGCTGAACGCGCCGGAGCCGAACGCGGAGCCCACGATGGCGAACACCATGCTCGAGATGACGACGATCTGGCGGACGATGTCCTTCACGGTGCCCATGCGGCCTGCTCCTCTACGATGGAAATGTCAGCAGGCGGATAGTAAGCCTGCTGATGATCACACTAGCAGGGAGAGGTGCTGATGGCCGGAGAGGTGTCCGCGGAGGACCAGCTCGCCAGCTGGCCCACGGGACGGCTGCTGTCCACCGCCGCGCGGGCCGTCGAGCACGCATGGGCGGAGGCGCTCGCGACCCTGGGGGTCACGCACGCGGGGCTCATCGCCCTGCACCTGCTCCGCGACGGGCCGCTCAGCCAGATCCAGCTCGCCCGCTCCGCGCACGTCGAGACGCAGACCATGTCGCGCACGCTCGAGCGCCTGGAGCGCGAGGGCCTGGTGTCGCGCGCACCGGATCCCGACGACCGCCGCCGGCACGTCGTCGCCCGCACGGACGCCGGCGCGGAGGCCTGGTCGCGCGCGCAGGACCTCGAGCGCGACGTCCTCCCCGAGCTCACCCGCTCCGAGGAGATGCGCCGGGGCCTCATCGACGTGATCCGCGCGGCCGGCCGCCCCGCTCCTGCCGCCGCGCCGCCCGCCGCCGCGCCATCCGATTCCGAACCCGCCTCCGCCTCCGCCCGGCCCCGCCGATGACCCGCCCCGCGGACCCGGTCTCCGCCGCTGCCCCCGACCTGCCCGGCCGCGCGGTCATCCGCCAGCGGTGGAGCGACCTCGCCTTCGTGCACTGGCGCGTGGATCCCGCGCTCGTCGCCCCGCTCCTCCCGCCGGGCACGCGCCCCGACGTGCACGACGGCTCCAGCTGGGTCGGCCTCATCCCGTTCGTGCTGTCCCGCAGCGCCTTCCCGCCGCTGCCGGCCGTGCCGTGGGCCGGCACGTTCGCCGAGCTCAACGTCCGCCTCTACAGCGTCGGCGACGACGGCCGCCGGGGGGTCGTGTTCCGGTCCCTCGAGGCGGCGAAGCTGCTCCCGGTGCTCGGCGCGCGCGTGGGCCTCGGCCTGCCGTACATGTGGGCGTCGATGACGCACGGGGAGCGCGACGGCGTGGTCACCTACACGTCGCGCCGGCGCACGGGCGCGCGCCCGTCGTCGCGCATCTCGGTGCGTCCCCTCGGCGAGGAGGTGGAGGGCGATCCGCTGGCCGACTTCCTCACGGCGCGCTGGGGCATGCACGTCGCGCGCGGCGGCGTCACGCGGTACTGGCCGAACACGCACGACGCGTGGACGCTCGAGCGCGCGGAGCTCGTCGACCTCGACGACGAGCTGGTGGCGGCCGCCGGCCTCCCCGGGGTCGTCGACCGCGCCCCGGACTCCGTGCTGTTCTCCCGCGGCGTGCGCACGGAGTTCGCCGGACCGCTGCGTCCCCGCGCCGACGCCTGACGCCCCGCGGACGCCGCGCTCGGACGCGCGTCACGTCCGCGTGACCGCGATCCGCGTCAGCGGTCCTCGCGCGGAGTCCGCGTGGACCGGGCCTTCCCGCCCGCGAGCTCGTCGATGGTGATCGCCGCGCTGACGAGCGCGAGGTGGCTGAGCCCCTGCGGCAGGTTGCCGAGGAAGGAGTCGTCCGCGGCGTCGATCATCTCGGAGTAGAGACCCACGTCGTTGCCGAGGGCGACGAGCTCGTCCATGAGCTCGCGGGCCTCGTCCATCCGGCCCACGCAGGCGAGCGCCCCGGCCATCCAGAAGCCGCAGGCCGTGAACGTGCCCTCCTCCTCCGGCATCCCCGAGTAGCGGTACAGCAGCGGTCCGCGGCCGAGCTCGGACCGGAGGGCGTCGAGCGTCCGCGACATGCGCTCGCCGCGGTCGAAGCCGGAGATGGAATGCAGGAGGATGCTCGCGTCGAGCCGCTGGCTGCCCGGGTGCATCACGTAGGCGCCGCGGCCCTCGTCCCAGCACTCCTCCTCGACCCACGTGCGGATGCGGTCGCGCTCGGCCCGCCACCGGTCGGGCACGCCGGGGATCTGGCCGAGCTCCGCGAGCTCCACCGCGCAGTCGAGCGCCTGCCAGCAGCCGAGCTTCGACGTGGTGTAGTGCTGCTCGTCCTCGAGCTCCCACATGCCGGCGTCGCGGCGCTGCCACATGTCGCAGGCGCGGTCGGCGAAGGTGGCGAGGAGCCGGCCGGTGTCCGCGTCGAGCACGTTGCCGTCGCGGACGTAGGTCCGCACCACGTCGAACAGGTCGCCGTACACGCCGAGCTGCAGCTGCGCCTGCGCGTCGTTGCCGTCGACCACGGGGCCGACGCCCCGCCAGCCCGGCACCTCCGGCTCGGTGCTGCCCTCGGGCACGCCGCCCTGGAGGGAGTAGAAGACGTGCAGGTCGGGGCCGTTGTCGCGGATCGTGCGGAGCATCCACGACACGGCGGCGTGGGTCTCCTCGCGGAGGCCGAACTTGACCAGCGCGTTCACGGTGTAGGCGAGGTCCCTCACCCAGGCGAAGCGGTAGTCCCAGTTCTTGCCGCCGCCCATCCGCTCGGGGAGCGACGTCGTCGCGGCCGCGGCGATGGACCCGGTGGGGGCGTGCACGAGCAGCTTGAGCGCGAGGGCGCTGCGCTGCACGGCGTCGGCCCACTCGCCGTCGTACCGGAACTCGGCGCTCCAGTTCTCCCAGTTGCGGATGGTGCGGTCGATGCCCTGGTCGACGATCTCCGGGTTCGGGATCCGCACGGGCTCGCGCTCGGTCCCGACCATCGTGATCATGTGGCGCGACCCCTTCCCCGTCGTGAAGGCCCCCGACAGGGACTGCGTGCCGGGCTCCGCGGGCCCGTGCTCGAACCCGACGACCGCCAGCGTGACGCCGTCCACGCGGATCACGGGTCCGTTGTGCGTCGACTGCACCCACGGTGACGAGGTGCCGAGCGCGGTTCCGGGCGCGACCCGCCAGCTCATCGCGACCGAGCCGGTCAGCCCCTCGACGCGGCGGCCGAGCTCCGACCACGGGAGGCGTCCGGCGACGCCGGTGATGAGCGCGTCCGTGACCCGCACGCTCCCGGACGCGGTGGTGAAGATGGTGGTGAGCACGTTGGTGCCGGGGACGTAGGCCCGGGCGACCTCGAAGTCCTCGTCGGGCCGCAGCGTGAAGCGCCCCCCGTGCGGCGCGTCGATGATGGCGGCGAACGCGGGCGGCGTGTGCAGGTCGGGCAGCGGCAGCCAGTCGATGTCGCCGTCCTCGGCGATGAGCGCGACGGTGCGGCCGTCCCCGATGGCGGCGTAGCTGCGGAGCGCGATGTAGCCGTCGATCCGCTCGGGGACGGGGCGGGTTGCGGGCGTGGCCATGGGACTCCTGTCGACGCCGGCAGGCGGGGCACCGACCCCTCCAGTATCCCCGGACCCCCGGTGCTCGGCCTGCGCGGGGGAGTCGCGGGACATGACGGCTCGCCGTGCGCGGTTCGCCGCGCCTGTGGCCTCGAACTCGTGCAAACCGTTTTCCAGCACGTTCCGAATACGGCTGATGGGCCCGGAGCCAACCCGAACGGTTCCGGTCACCGCCCGTGGGACAGCGCCGTCCGCACGGGCCACCTCCCCCTCCTCTTCTCCTCTCCTGCTCCACGCGGTGCAGGCTGGGTGCATGACCCGACTCGAGGCCGTCCGCGGCGACATCACCCGGCAGGACGTCGACGCGATCGTGGACGCGGCCAACTCGTCGCTCCTCGGCGGCGGGGGAGTGGACGGCGCGATCCACCGCGCGGCCGGCCCCGAGCTCCTGGCCGCGTGCCGCCGCATCCGAGCCGACCGGCTCCCCGACGGCCTGCCCGCGGGCGATGCGGTCGCGACCCCGGGATTCCGGCTCCCGGCCCGGCACGTGATCCACGCGGTCGGCCCGGTGTGGTCCGCGACCGACGACCGCACCGCTGTTCTCGCGAGCGCGTACCGCCGCTCGATCGAGGTCGCGGCCGGCCTCGGGATCCGCACCGTCGCGTTCCCCGCGGTCTCGGCCGGCGTCTACGGCTGGCCGGTGGACGACGCGGCGCGCGTGGCGGTCGCCGCGGTGCGCGGGGCGCTCGCCGAGGGGCGGGGTGCCGGCCTCGAGCTCGTGCGCTTCGTGCTCTTCTCGGACGAGGTGCTGTCCGCCTTCGATGCGGCGCTCGCGTCCGACGCCTGAGGGACGGGGCCGCGCCATCGAGGTCGACGGGCTCGGAACGCGCACCCGGGGGGAAAGCAGGACGCCGGCCCTGCCGTCGAGGACGGGGACCGGCGTGATGTGCCTGGACGCGGCGTCGATCCGCGGACCTTTCGATTTTCAGTCGAACGCTCTACCAACTGAGCTACCCAGGCGAGCGGGCGACTTCGAGAAGTCGCCCACATCGGACAGAAGCCCTCTCGTGTGAGAGGGCTTCACATCCGTGGCGACCCTGACGGGACTTGAACCCGCGACCTCCGCCGTGACAGGGCGGCACGCTAACCAGCTGCGCTACAGGGCCTTGCGTGTCGATCTCTGCTGTGGTGACCCCAACGGGATTCGAACCCGTGTTAGCGCCGTGAAAGGGCGCCGTCCTAGGCCGCTAAACGATGGGGCCGCTCGCCCTGGTCTCCCAGGTCTGCAGCAACCGACACGTCAGCATAACCGCATGCCGGGCGAGGACTCAAATCGACGGTCCGAGCGACGGGACGCACCGCGCGGGCATGCGGATCCGACGGCGTGTCGCGGTCCCGTCGCGCATCATCGAGAGGCACCTCCGGCGGAGCGCGCGCCCCGCGCGAGGGCCCGTCGGCGCCGACCGGCACGCCACGGCTGCGGGATCGCCGACACGTCCCGCGCGCTGCCCCGGCGCCCGCCGTCGGCGGGGTTAGCCTTCGCTCGACCCTCCCGGGAGGGGATCCCCGCGCGGATCCCCGCATCGTGCGCGCTGTGCGCCGACGATCCCCGTTGTTACTGTGAGAGCCGGTGACGGTGTGGCGGATGCGATCCGCGGCACCCCGCCGGCCCCGCGGGGAGGCGCAGCCGGCCAGCCGGGCGACACGATGATCGGGATCACCATGGACACGGAACTCCACCGGAGCGCGCGCACGGCACGCGTCCCGCGCACGCGCCTGGGCGGACGCCGCGGGCTGCAGGCCGTCGTCGCGGTGCTCGCGGTCCTCCTCACCGGGTCGATCGCCGCCCCCGCCCACGCCGAGACGTTCGCCTCCTGGGACGACGTGCAGAAGGCGCGCGGGGACGAGCAGGCGCAGAAGGACCTGGTCCAGCGCATCACCGACGAGGTCGCCGCCCTCGAGCAGCAGGTCACCGACGCCCGGGCGCTCGTGACGAAGCGCGGCGAGGAGCACGACGAGGCGCAGCAGGCGGCCGACGACAAGTACGAGGACACCGTCCAGCTGCAGCGGAAGGTCGACGCGGCGGACGAGAAGGCCACGCGCTCGCAGGAGCAGGCGGCGGGACTCGCGAAGCAGCTCATGCGCTCGGGCGGGCAGAACCTCTCCGGCACCCTGCTGCTCAGCGAGGGCGACGGCACCGACGACCTCCTCGACAAGCTCGGCACGATGAGCAAGGTCGCCGAGAAGTCCGACCGCATCTACGTCATCGCCCTGCAGGACCGCAACGCGGCCAAGTCCCTGAGCGACCAGGCCCAGGTCGCGCTCACCGAGCTCGACGCCCTCAAGGCCAAGGCCGAGCAGCTCCTGACGGAGGCCGCCGACGCGCAGGCGGCCCTCGAGACGGCGCTCGAGGAGCAGACCGTGCAGAAGGCCGATGCCGACGCGAAGCTCGCGGTGATGGCGGAGGACCGCGAGGCCACGGAGGACGACTACCAGGCGGGCGTCCGCAAGCGCCAGGCCGAGGCCGACGCGCTCGCCGCCAGCCAGGGCCGCGCGGGCGGCGACGTGTCGCCCGGCCAGATCAGCGCGTCCGGCTGGACCGCCCCGCTCCCCGGCGCCTACACGAGCGGCTACTACGGCCCCCGCTTCCACCCCATCCAGCACCGCATGATCTTCCACGCCGGCGAGGACCTCGTCCGGGGCGCCACGTGCGGCACCACCCAGTACGCCGTGCACTCCGGCATGGTCGTCTTCGCGGGATGGAACGGCGGCTACGGGAACTACATCCGCATCGACCACGGCGGCGGCGTCTCCTCCGCCTACGGGCACATCGCCAACGGAGGGACCCTGGTGCGGAACGGGCAGCAGGTCGTCGCCGGCCAGCCCATCGCGATCACCGGCACCACGGGCGGCTCGACCGGCTGCCACTCCCACTTCGAGATCCGCCTGAACGGGAACCCCACCGATCCGGTGGCGTTCATGCACGGCCAGGGCGTCTCCATCACCAGCACGCACTGACATGAGGAACGACATGACCCACCTCCGCCCGACCACGGTCGTCATCTCCACGCTCGCCGTGGGCGCGATCGCGGTCTCCAGCGGCGTCGCCGCCCAGACCGCGTTCGCCGCCACGGACTACCCCTCGTGGGCCGACGTGCAGGCGGCGAAGGCGGACGAGGCGCAGACGCAGACCGCCATCGAGCGGGTCACCGAGCTCGCGACGGGACTCCAGGAGTCGGCCGACCAGGCCAACAAGGAGGCGATGATCGCGGGGGAGGCCTACGCGCAGGCCCAGGCGGCGCGCGACGCGCAGGCCGAGAAGCTCGAGCGCCTGCAGCAGAAGGCCGACGAGGCCCAGGCCGCAGCCCTCACCAGCCGGATGCGGGCCGGTCTCCTCGCGAGCCACCTCGCGCGCGCCGGCGGCCAGGACATCACGGCGAGCCTGCTCGCCTCCGACGGCGACGACGCCGAGGAGCTGCTGCGCTCGCTCGGCACCATGTCGAAGCTCTCCGAGAGCACGCAGACCGTGTACGCGCAGGCCCTCTCGGACCGCAACAGCGCGGCGTCGCTCAGCGACCAGGCGCAGATCGCGAAGGACGAGCTCGCCCGTCTCGCCGACGAGGCGGAGGAGTCGCTGGCGGCAGCCGACGGCGCGGCCGCGACGGCCGCGGCCGCGGTGGCGGAGCAGACGCGCAACAGCGACCAGCTCATCGCGCAGCTCGCGCTGCTGAAGGACTCCACGTCCGAGATCGAGGCCCAGTACATCCAGAGCCTCACGCAGCCGGCCATCCCGGCGGCGGCGGCACCGTCGGCGGGATCCGGCTCCACAGACGGCGGTTCGTCGACCGGTGGCGGAGCCTCGTCGGGTGGGGGATCCTCGTCGGGCGGCGGCGCCTCTACCGGTGGCGGCTCGAGCGCCGCCGCGCCCGCCCAGCCCGCGCCCCAGCAGCCCGCACCCCAGCAGCCGGGACCCCAGCCCGCGCCGCCGCA
>NZ_JAVCVL010000131.1:0-7907 GCF_032917815.1 Clavibacter sp. MX14-G9D
AGCCCGACGCGGACGACGCCCGGCGCCTCCTGCTCGACGGGCGTGGACTGGGTGTCGTCGTTCTCGTTCAGGGTGTGGCCCTTCGCTACGGAGGCGGCGGGCGTGCCGCTCGCCTCGGGGGACGCGGACGCGGGGAGGGCGGGCGAGCCGCCGGTCCCCGTCGCCGCGGTCGGCTCGGCGCGGCGGCCGGTCAGCCGCTCGAAGAGGCTGGGTCGCCTCCTGCCGGTGTTCTCGTCTCTCTCCACCATCTCTGGTGCACTCCTCAACCGGGAGGTACGGCCGCGCCGTACCCCGGTAGCTCTCCGAGTGGATCCCCGCGTTCGCGGTTCTCCGTCGATCCTGGTCTGCGACTTCCGGCCCGAGGCTACGGTCGTGCGCACTGGTACGGAACTGGCTATCCGCCGCCGGACGTGCCGTGCGGCCCGGGTCTGTCCCGGGAAAGACTCTTCATGGCGGTCGTCCCGCGCGGCGGGTCGACCTGCCAGCCAGTATCGCATGCCGACGCCCACCCGGCCGTCAGGGTCGGGAGCGGGCGGTCTGCCATGATCGCCGCATGACCGCGACCCGGGCCCCCGTGCACCCCCGCTCCCTCGCCCTCCTGCTCGTCGTCACGGGCGTCATCGGGTGGATCGGGTCGTTCGTCCTCGTACTCGAGCGGCTGCACCTGCTCGAGGAGCCGGGCGCGTCGCTCTCGTGCGACATCAACCCGTTCATCTCCTGCGCGACCGTCATCGAGTCCGCGCAGGGCGCGCTCCTCGGGTTCCCGAACCCGCTCATCGGGGTGGCCGCGTTCGTGGTGCCCGTCGTCCTCGGCATGGCGCTCCTCGCCGGGGCGCGGTTCGCACGGTGGTTCTGGACCCTGTTCGCGCTCGGCACTCTGGGCGGGTGGCTGTTCGTCACCTGGCTCTTCACCCAGAGCGTCTTCGTCATCGGGGCGCTCTGCCCGTACTGCCTGCTGGTGTGGAGCGCGATGATCCCGCTGTGGTGGGGCACGCTCTCGGCCACCGCGCGGTCGGGTCTCATCCCGGTGCCCGCCGGCGTCCGCCGGGCCGCGGACGCGGTGGCGCCCTACGCGTGGGCCGTGGTCGTGCTGAACTACGCCGTCATCGTCGTCGCGATCATCGCGACGTTCCCCGCGCTCATCCCGACGCTCCTCGGCTGAGCCGGGCGGGACACGAGAGGGGCCGACCGGATCCGGTCGGCCCCTCTCGCGTGCGCTCGCCCTAGAACCAGAGGGCGAGCTCGCGCGCGGCGGACTCGGGCGAGTCGCTGCCGTGGACGAGGTTCTGCGCGACGGCGAGGCCCCAGTCGCGGCCCAGGTCGCCGCGGATGGTGCCGGGCGCGGCACCGGTCGGGTCGGTGGTGCCGGCGAGCGAGCGGAAGCCCTCGATGACGCGGTTCCCCGCGACGCGCACGGCGACGACGGGACCGGACTCCATGAACTCCACGAGCGGCTCGTAGAACGGCTTGCCCTGGTGCTCCTCGTAGTGCTGCTCGAGCAGGGTGCGCTCGGCCTGCACCATGCGGAGGTCGACGATGCGGTAGCCCTTGGCCTCGATGCGGCGGAGGATCTCGCCGGTGAGGCCGCGGGCGACGCCGTCGGGCTTGACGAGGACGAGGGTCTCCTGGACGGGTGCGGTCATGGGGGGATCTCCTACGGGGTGGGAGCCGGCGGCTCATCGGTCGGGCGGTGGTCGGTGGGGAGGTCGTCGGCGCGGTCGGCCTGCTCGTCGAGCATGGCCTGCTCCCAGGCGCCGCGCGCGGCGGCCTTCTCGCGGTCGATGCGGGCGCCTTGCACCATGGCGTAGATCCAGAGGAGCAGGAAGAACCCGCCGACCGCGTACATGGCGGGCAGGACGAGGCCGGTGAGGACCACGAGGACCTGCACGACCCAGCCGGCGCGGACGCCGAGCGGGGAGCGCAGCGAGCCCACGACGGCGAGCATCGCGAGCACCAGGAGCGCGCCGCCGCCGAGAGCGGGGAGCGCGGGCAGCGCCTCGAGGCCGAAGGCGACGAGGCTCGCGAGGAACACGACGATGACCTGGAAGCCCATGACGATGGAGCCGAGGATCTCGACCGTCGTGCGGGGCGGACGGGGCCGGCGGGTCCGGGCGGGCCGTCCGTCGGTGCTCACGCGGTCTTCCAGCCCGCCTGGTCGGCGTGGGCCATGGCCTCGCCGACGAGGAGGATCGAGCCGGTGACGAGCGCCGCGCCCTTCTCGGTCTCGCCCGCCGAGTCCCGGGCGTCCTCGAGGGCGGTGCGGAGGTCCGGCTCGACCGTGACGCGGTCCCGGCCGACGACGCCGACGACGACGCGCGCCAGCTCGTCGGGGTCCACCGAGCGCTCCGACGTCGACGCCGTGACGATGAAGTGGTCGACGACGGACGCGAGCTCGCGCACGATGCCCTCCGCGTCCTTGTCCGCGAGGACGCCGAGGACGGCGGTGACGCGGTCGAACGTGAAGTACACGGGCAGCGCCGCGGCGAGCGAGGCGGCGCCCGCGGGGTTGTGGGCCGCGTCGACCAGCACGGTCGGCTCCGTGCCGACGACCTGCAGCCGCCCGGGGCTCGTCGCCGTGGCGAGGCCCTCGGCGAGCACGTCGTCGTGGATGGCGTGGTCGCCGCCGCCGAGGAACGACTCGACCGCGGCGATCGCGACCGCCGCGTTCTGCGCCTGGTGCGCGCCGAACAGCGGCAGGAACACGTCGCGGTAGGTGCCCGCGAGGCCCTGCACGGAGACGACCTGGCCGCCGACCGCGAGGGTCGTCTCGAGGAGGCGGAACCGCTCCCCCTCCATCGACCACGTGGACTCGGTGAGCTCGGCCGCGCGCGTGAGCTCGGCGACCACCTCCGGCACCTGCGCCGCGGAGACGACGTCGGACGCGGGCTTCACGATGCCGGACTTGGTGCGCGCGATCTCGGCGACCGTGGATCCGAGGCGCTGCGTGTGGTCGAGCGAGACGGGCGTGAAGACCGCGACCTCGCCGTCGGCGACGTTGGTGGAGTCCCACTCGCCGCCCATGCCGACCTCGACGACCGCCACGTCCACGGGCGCGTCCGCGAACGCCGCGAAGGCGAGCACGGTGAGCGCCTCGAAGAAGGTGACGGGCTCCTCGCCCGCGGCCACGAGCTCCTGGTCGACCATGTCGATGAAGGGCTCGACGTCGGCCCAGTTGCGGCTGAGCGCCTCGTCGGAGATGGGGAGGCCGTCGACGACGATGCGCTCGTTGAACCGCACGAGGTGCGGGCTCGTGAACAGGCCCGTCCGGAGGCCGGCGGCGCGGAGGATGCTCTCCGTCATGCGGCTCGTCGACGTCTTCCCGTTGGTGCCGGTGACGTGCACGATCTTGTACGCGCGCTGCGGGTCCCCGAGGAGCTCGACCACGCGCCGGGTGGCGGAGAGCCGCGGCTGCGGCGCCTGCTCCCCCACGCGCGACAGCAGCGCCTGGTACACGAGGTCGCCCTCGCGCTCGAAGTAGTTCTCGTCGTCGACCTCGCGGCCGGCGACGATCGACCGCTCGGCCTCCCGGCGGAGCTCCGCCGCGTCGTCCGCGAAGAGCTGGTCGTCGCTCAGGCCGTCGACGTCGGGGTCGAGCGCGCGCGCGGCGGCGTCGACCCCCTCGTCGCCCTCGGGCTCGAAGTCGTCGTCGCGCCGGGGCTCGTCGTCGTCGAAGGGCCGTCCGCCCTGCTGGTCGCTCATGCTCGCTCCACCTCGATGTACAGGGGCGATCCGCCGCCGACGGTGATGCCGGCTCCCGGATCCGCCACGGCGTCCGCGTCGATGCGCAGCGCCACGGCCAGGGTCTCACGCGCGATGAGGTCGCGGAACCGCTCCGCCGCCTCGGCGCCCGGCGCGTCCAGGCGGATCACGAGGGCGATGCGGTCGCTCACCTCGAGCCCCGCGCCCTTCCGCGCGTCCTGCACGTTGCGCACCACGTCGCGCGCGAGGCCCTCGGCCTCGAGCTCGGGCGTGAGCGCCGTGTCGAGCAGGAGGTAGCCGCCGCCCGGCAGGAGGGCGAGCGCCTGGTCGGCGCGGTCGCCCGCGACCTCCAGCACGAGCTCGTACTCGCCCGCCACGAGCGGCACGCCGCCCGCGACGACCTCCCCGTCGGACTCGGTCCAGTCGCCGGCGCGGGCGGCCTGGATGACCTGCTGCACGCCCTTGCCGAGGCGGGGCCCGGCGACGCGCGCGTTCACGGTCAGGCGGCGGGTGATGCCCGCGTCCGACGCGCTCGTGGGCGTGAGCTGCTCGACGACGACCGCCTTCACGTTGAGCTCGTCGCGGAGGATGTCCTCGAACCGAGCGAGCCCGTCGGCGTCGTCGCTCACGACGGTGAGCCGCGCGAGCGGCTGGCGGACCCGGAGGCCCGACTGCTTGCGCAGCGAGAGCGCCGTGGAGGCCACCTGGCGCACGCGGTCCATCACCTCCACGAGCCGCTCGTCGGCCGGCAGGTCGTCGGGCTCGGGCCAGTCCTCCAGGTGGACGCTGCGCCCGCCCGTGAGGTCCTTCCAGATGCGCTCGGAGACGAGCGGCAGGAGCGGGGCCGCGACGCGCGCGACCGTCTCGAGGACGGTGAAGAGGGTGTCGAACGCGGCCGTGCGCGTGACCGTGCCGTCGGCTGCGGTCTCGACGCCCGCCCAGAAGCGGTCCCGGCTGCGGCGGACGTACCAGTTCGTCAGCACGTCGGCGAAGTCGCGGAGGGAGGCCGCGGCGAGCGTGGAGTCGAGCGCCGTCATGTGCGCCGTCACCTCGGTGACCAGGCGGCGGGTGCGGGCCAGGATGTAGCGGTCCAGCACGTCGTCGCTCGACGTGTCGCGGTGCGCCTCGTAGCCGCCCGGCGCCGCCGAGTTGGCGTAGAGCGAGAAGAAGTACCAGGTGCTCCACAGCGGCAGCAGCACCTGCCGGACGCCCTCGCGGATGCCCTCCTCGGTCACGACGAGGTTGCCGCCCCGGAGCACGGGGCTCGCGAGGAGGAACCAGCGCATGGCGTCGGATCCGTCCCGGTCGAACACGTCGTTGACGTCCGGGTAGTTGCGGAGCGACTTCGACATCTTCTGGCCGTCGTTGCCGAGCACGATCCCGTGGCTGACGACGCTCGAGAACGCGGGACGGTCGAACAGGGCCGTCGAGAGCGCGTGCAGCGTGTAGAACCAGCCGCGGGTCTGCCCGATGTACTCGACGATGAAGTCGGCCGGGCTGTGGGCGTCGAACCACTCGCGGTTCTCGAACGGGTAGTGCACCTGCGCGAAGGGCATCGAGCCGGAGTCGAACCAGACGTCCAGCACGTCCTCGATGCGGCGCATGGTGGAGCGGCCCGTCGGGTCGTCGGGGTTCGGGCGCGTCAGCTGGTCGATGAACGGACGGTGGAGATCCGTGGGGCGCACGCCGAAGTCGGCCTCGAGCTCGTCGAGGCTGCCGTACACGTCGATGCGCGGGTAGGCGGGGTCGTCGCTCTTCCAGACGGGAATTGGGCTCCCCCAGAAGCGGTTGCGGCTGATGGACCAGTCGCGGGCGTTGCCGATCCACTTGCCGAACTGGCCGTCCTTGACGTTCTCCGGGGTCCACTCGATGCCCTGGTTGAGGCGCACCATGTCGTCGCGGAAGTCGGTGACGCGCACGAACCAGCTGGAGACCGCCTTGTAGATGAGCGGGTTCTTGCAGCGCCAGCAGTGCGGGTACGAGTGCTCGTAGCTGGCCTGGCGGATGAGGCGGCCCTGGGCCTTGAGCATGCGCGTGAGCGTCCTGCCCGCGTCCGACCACAGCTCGCCCGCGACCTCGGGGACGGTGTCGACGAAGCGGCCGCCCTCGTCCAGGGACAGGATCACGGGGATGCCCGCAGCGGCGCAGACCTGCTGGTCCTCCTCGCCGTAGGCGGGCGCCTGGTGCACGATGCCGGTGCCGTCCGTGGTCGTGACGTAGTCCGCGACGAGCACCTGCCACGCGTTCCCGGTGCCGAAGCGCTCCGTGTCGGCGTAGAAGTCCCAGAGGCGGTCGTAGGCGACGCCCTCGAGCTGACGGCCGAGGACCGTGCGGGACACGGCGGCGCGCGCCTCGTCGGCGGAGGCGTAGCCGAGGTCCTTCGCGTAGTTCCCCACGAGGTCCTGCGCGATGAGGTACTCGGATCCGAGCACCTCGGCGGCGAGCTGCACGGAGGACGCGCGGGGCAGCGAGTCCGGCGCCTCGGAGTCGGGCGTGCCGGCGGGGCCCGCGGGCACGACGGCGTACGTGATGTCCGGCCCGACCGCGAGCGCCATGTTCGTGGGCAGGGTCCAGGGGGTCGTCGTCCAGGCGAGCGCGCGCACGGCGGTGAGGCCGAGCGACTCGGCCTTGGCGCCGACGAGCGGGAACGTGACGGTGACCGACTGGTCCTGGCGCATGCGGTAGACGTCGTCGTCCATCCGCAGCTCGTGGTTGCTCAGCGGCGTCTGGTCGTGCCAGCAGTACGGGAGCACCCGGAAGCCCTCGTACGCGAGGCCCTTGTCGTGCAGCTCCTTGAAGGCCCAGATGACCGACTCCATGAAGTCGATGTCGAGCGTCTTGTAGTCGTCCTCGAAGTCGACCCAGCGCGCGGAGCGGGTGACGTACTCCTCCCACTCCCCCGTGTACTCGAGCACCGAGCGGCGCGCGACGGCGTTGAAGGCCTCGACGCCCATCTGCTCGATCTCGCTCTTCTCGGTGATGCCGAGCTGGCGCATCGCCTCGAGCTCCGCGGGCAGGCCGTGCGTGTCCCAGCCGAAGCGGCGGTGCACCTGCCGGCCGCGCATGGTCTGGAAGCGCGGGAAGGCGTCCTTGGCGTAGCCGGTGAGGAGGTGCCCGTAGTGCGGGAGGCCGTTGGCGAAGGGCGGGCCGTCGTAGAAGACCCACTCGTCGCATCCCTCGCGCTGCGCGACGGAGGCGCGGAAGGTGTCGTCGCGCTTCCAGAACGCGAGGATGCCGGTCTCGATCTCCGGGAAGCGCGGGCTCGCCGCGACCTGGTCGGGGGCGTGCGGGTCGTCGGGGACGGGACGGGGGTAGGTCATGGCATCTCCTGCGGCGTCGGCTCTCCGCGAGGACGCCCGGATCCCGTGTGCGGATCCCCGAGCGCGGTACCACCCCGCTTGCCACGCGACGCGCGGCCACTCTCCAGAGGCGATGACGGGCCCGACCCGTTCGGTTCTACCTGCCCCGCGGTCGTGCGTGCGGGGCTCTCTTCCGAAGGCTCCCCGGTGATGGCCGGATCGGCGCCTGTCCCACGATCCTAGCGCGCGCTCCCGCGGGTGCCGCAGCCCCTAGCCGCCGAGCTGGGCGCGGTAGGCGTCGGCCCGCCAGGGGAGCTCGAGCTCGTCGCGCCCCGCGGTGTCGGGGTGGGCCGCGAGGAGCGTGCGGACGTCGTCGAGCGCCCGCGCGCGCTCGGGGTCGGGCAGCACGATGAGGCGGCTGATGGATCCGGCGAGCGCCACGACGTCCTCGGGGGTCGTGCGGTGCCGGTGCGGGAAGGACGCGTGCTCGACGGGGCCGAAGCCGGGGAACGGGCCGGGCTCCCGCCCGGGCCCGCGCGGGCGGCGTCCCGATTGGAGGAGCGCGTCGAGCTCGCGGACCCAGTCCTCGCGCACGTCCATCGCGTTCCACACGAGGCAGAGGCGGCCGCCGGGGCGGAGGACGCGCGCGGCCTCGCGGGCTGCCTCCCCCGCGTCCATCCAGTGCCACGCCTGGGCGACGAGGACCGCGTCCTCCTCGCCGTCGCCGAGGGGCATCGCCTCGCCGGATCCCGCGCGGACGTCGACGTCGGGGGACGCCGCGGCCAGCACGGCGCGCATGCCGGCGTCCGGCTCCACCGCGGTGACCCGCAGGCCGCGCGCGGCGAGCAGGCGCGTGAGCTTGCCGGTGCCCGCGCCGAGGTCGACCACGCGGCGGGCGCCCGCGGGGAG
>NZ_JAVCVL010000132.1:0-7899 GCF_032917815.1 Clavibacter sp. MX14-G9D
CGCCGGGTCGGGGCGCGAGGCGGAGGCGGTGACGGGCATGACCCGACGCTAGGGCGCGGCGCCGCGGGCCGGATCACGTTGCGTCACACGCCGTCGCGGGACGACACGCGACGTAATGCGCCGCCGGCGGTGTGCTCCGACGAGGCGGCACCGGGCTTCGAGCCGCCGACGGACGCGGGCCGCGGCCCTGGACGACGTGGCGCGGAGGACGACGCGGCACGGCCGCCGACGCCCTCCCGGCCGGGTCAGGCCTGCGCGGCCGCGATCCGGGCGAGCATGCCGTTCACGAACGACGCGGACTCGTCCGTGCTGAGCGACGACGCGAGGTCGACGCTCTCCGAGATGGCGACGCCGTCGGGCACGTCGGCGTTGAAGAGGATCTCCCAGATGCCGATGCGCAGGATCGCGCGGTCGACCGCGGGCATGCGGGCGAGGGTCCAGTTGACCGAGTACGTCTCGATGAGCTCGTCGATCTCGTCCTGGTGCTCGACGACGCCCTCGGCGATCTCGCGCGCGTACTGCCACGAGGCCTGCCGGTCGGGCTCCGCGGCGGCCCGCTGCTGCTCGACCGCGAGGGTCGCGGGGATCGTCTCCCCGCGGATGTCGGCGACGTACAGGACGTCGAGGGCGCGCTTGCGCGCCTTGGTGCGTGCGCTCACGGGTCAGTCGGTGACGCGGCCGAGGTAGTCGCCCGTGCGGGTGTCCACCTTGACGCGCGTGCCCTGCTCGAGGAAGAGCGGGACCTGGATCTGGTGGCCGGTCTCGACCGTGGCGGGCTTGGTGCCGCCGGTCGAGCGGTCGCCCTGGAGGCCCGGCTCCGTGTACGTGATGGTCAGCACGACCGACGCGGGCAGCTCGACGTAGAGCCCCTCGCCGTTGTGGAGCGCGACGGTGACGCTCTGGTTCTCGAGCATGAAGTTCTTCGCGTCGCCGACCTGCGCGGCGGACAGCGTGATCTGGTCGTAGTCGCTCGTGTCCATGAACACGAAGTTCTCGCCGTCGGCGTAGAGGTACTGGAAGTCGCGGCGGTCGACCGTCTCGGTCTCGATCTTGGCGCCCGCGTTGAACGTGCGGTCGACGACCTTGCCGCTCATGACGTTCTTGACCTTGGTGCGCACGAACGCGCCGCCCTTGCCCGGCTTGACGTGCTGGAACTCGATGACGGTCCACAGCTGGCCGTCCATGTTGAGGACGACGCCGTTCTTGATGTCAGCGGTAGAGGCCATGCGGGGAGGGTCCTTGCCTGTTCGACGAGCGGGATGCGGCGGTCGAGCGGCCGCGCGGAGGATCCGGATCCGCGGCCCGACGGGGCGCGTGCGGGGATCCGAGGGATCAGCCTAACGGGTGCCGGTCACCACGTGCGCGAGCGCCAGGAGGTACGAGCCCGTCCCGAGGCCCGCGATGACGCCCGTGGCGACGGGCGAGATGACGCTCTGGTGGCGGAACTCCTCGCGCGCGTGCGGGTTCGAGATGTGCACCTCGATGAGCAGGAGGCCGGCCTTGGTGACGAGCGCCGCGGCGTCGCGGAGCGCGTACGAGTAGTGCGTGAACGCGGCCGGGTTCATGATCACGGGCGTCGCGGTGTCGACGGCCTCGTGCAGCCAGCCGATGAGCGTCGCCTCGTCGTCGGTCTGCCGCAGGTCGATCTCGACGTCGTCGGGCGCGAAGGCGACGAGCTCGCGGCGGAGGTCCTCCAGCGACCCGGTGCCGTAGACGTCGGGCTCGCGGCTGCCGAGGCGACCGAGGTTGGGACCGTTGAGGACGAGCACGCGTGACATGGATCCAGCCTAGGGGCGCTCCGGGACCCGGCCCCGCGGGACGGCGCCTCCTCGCGAACGCGGTGGCCCGGCAGCGCAGCAGCGAGGAGCAGGAGCGCCCCGACGGGGTGCGGCTCCCGTCTGCCGACGCCGACCGTGGTCCCAGCCCCGGGCACGCGACGCCACCTGCGACGCACGGCTGCCTCCGTGAGGAGCGCCGGAGCCGCGATCCCCGCTCGCGGCACGTGCCCCCGTCACCTTCCCTGCGGCTGCGCGAGGAGACCGGTCAGCGCGCTCGGGGAGAGGAGGTGCTGATCGTCCGCCGGCATCGGTGCTGACGTCGTGCGCACCGGCCGCCGCGATGCTCGGAGGCCGCCCTCGGGATGCGTGCGGCTCAGCCGACGCTCTGGCCGCCGTCGGAGCGGATGCGCTGCCCGTTGATCCAGCCGCCCTCCGCCGACAGGAGGAAGCACACGAGCGCCGCGGCGTCGCGGGGCTCGGCGAGCCGTCCGCGCGGCGTCGTCTCCCGCAGGCTCTCGCGGATCTCCGGTGTGAACCAGCCCGTGTCGGTGGGCCCGGGATCGACGAGGTTGGCGGTGATCCTCACGTCCTCCAGCTCGCGGGCGGCCGCGATGACGATGCGGTCGAGCGCGGCCTTGCTGGCGCCGTAGGGCACGTTGCCGACGACGTGGTCGCTCGTGAGCGCGACGATGCGCCCGGCACCCGGCACCGCGCGGTACCGGCGGGCGAAGCCCTGGACGAGCTGGAGCGACGCCCGCACGTTCACGGCCAGGTGGCGGTCCAGGCTCTCCACGCTGGTCTCCAGCAGGGCGCTGTCGACCGACTCGGCGTGGCTCAGCACGAGGGCGGTGAGCGGCCCGAGCTCCCGCTCGACCTCGTCGAGGATCCGCTCCGCGGCGTCCGTGTCCACGAGGTCCGCCTCGACGGCGTGCGCCCGGCCGCCCGCGCGCTCCACGGCCTCGGCGACGCGCGCCGGGTCCTCCGGCTGACGGCCCCACGGCATGCGGGCGTCGTAGTCCGACCAGTACGTGAAGGCGACATCCCAGCCGCCGAGCGCGAGGTCCTCGGCGATGGCCGCCCCGATGCCGGAGACGCGGCCGACGCCCGTGACCAGCGCGACGGGCCGCGGCGCGTCCGGATGCGCGGGATCCGTCACGAGCCGATCTCCTGGTAGGCCGCGAACAGCAGCGCCTCCTCCGGGCCGTTGAGCACGCTGGCCCGGCCGACGCCGTCGAGCACGATGAATCGCATCATGTCGCCGCGGGCCTTCTTGTCGCGCTTCATGCTGGCGACGAGCGTGGGCCAGCGGCCCACGGGGTAGCTGGTCGGCAGGTCGAGCGAGTCGAGGATCCGCCGGTGCCGGTCGACCGCCTCGTCGGACAGCGAGCGCGTGAGGCGCGAGAGCTCCGCGGCGAACACCATCCCGACCGCGACCGCCGCGCCGTGCCGCCACCGGTAGCGCTCGGCGTGCTCGATGGCGTGGCCGAGCGTGTGGCCGTAGTTGAGGATCTCGCGGCGGCCCTTCTCCGTGAAGTCCTCGCCGACGACCTCCGCCTTCATGGCGATGGCGAGCTCGACGACGCGGCGGAACTCGGGGCTCGTGGTGTCGGTGACGCGCGCCACGTCGGCCTCGATGACGTCGAGGATCTCGGGCACGGCGATGAAGCCGGCCTTGACGATCTCGGCGAAGCCCGTGACGACCTCGTTGCGCGGCAGGGTGGCCAGCAGGTCGAGGTCCACCACCACGGCGGTCGGCGCGTAGAAGGCGCCGACGAGGTTCTTGCCCTCGGAGGTGTTGATGCCGGTCTTCCCGCCGACGGCCGCGTCGACCATGGCGAGCACCGTGGTCGGGACCTGGATGAGCATGACGCCGCGCAGCCAGGTGGCCGCGACGAAGCCGCCGAGGTCGGTCGTCGCGCCGCCGCCGAGGGTGATGACGGCGTCGGAGCGCGTGAAGTCGGTCGTGCCCATGATCTTCCAGCAGAACGCCGCGACCTCGACGCGCTTCGCGCCCTCCGCGTCCGGCACCTCGGCGAGGTAGACCTCCACGTCGCCCTGCAGGCGCTCCCGGAGGCGCGACGCCTCCTCGGCGAGGGCCGGGGCGTGCACGATGAGCACCTTCCGCACCCGCGGGCCGAGCAGCGCGCCGATCCCCTGCACGAGGCCCCGGCCGACGGTCACGTCGTAGCCGGGGGTGCCGGAGACGCGGATCACCGTGGCCGCGTCGGGCTCGGCGGCGGCGGGCGCGGCGGACGCGGCGGACGGGTCGGCGGGGCGGGCGGTCTCGGGCGCGTTCTTGTCGGTCATGGCTGCCTCTCCCGGGCGAAGCGCTCGATCTCGCGGACGATGCGCGGGAGCGGGCGGTCGGAGGTGTCGATGGTCAGGTCGGCGAGCGAGCGGTACAGCTCCTCGCGGTCGGCGACGATGCGGCGCCAGCTCTCGAGGCCGTCGACGAGCGGGCGGTCGTCGCCGCGGATCCGCGCCCGGACGGCGTGCTCGCTGACGGTCAGCAGCACGACGAGGGCCGGCGCGAGGTCGGCCCGGGTGTCCGCATCGAGCACGGCTCCCCCACCGAGGGACACGACGCCGCCACCCGCGAGGGCGTCGGCCACCGCGGCCCGCTCGAGCGCGCGGAAGCGCGCCTCCCCGTGGTCGCGGAAGATGTCGGCGATCGAGCCGTGCGCGTCGACGACGGCGCGGTCGGTGTCCGTGAACGGCAGCCCGAGGGCCTTCGCCAGACGGCGTCCGACCGTGGTCTTGCCCGCGCCGGGCGCGCCGATCAGGACGACCGTCACGGTCAGGACCCGGGCGGGGCGGGCAGCGCGGCGTCGGCCTCGTCCACCAAGGCCGCGCCGGAGCGGCGGCCCTCGGGGATCGCGTCGAGGTAGCCGCGGAGGTTCCGCCGGGTCTCGCCCACGGAGTCGCCGCCGAACTTCTCCAGCACCGCGTCGGCGAGGGTCAGCGCGACCATCGCCTCCGCGACCACGCCCGCGGCGGGCACGGCGCACACGTCGGAGCGCTGGTGGTTCGCGGGGGCGGCGCCGCCCGTGGCGGTGTCGATGGTGCGCAGCGCCCGGGGCACGGTCGCGATGGGCTTCATGCCGGCGCGGACCCGGAGGACCGTGCCCGTGCTCATGCCGCCCTCGGTGCCGCCGGCGCGGTCGGTCGACCGGCCGATGCCCGCCGCCGTGGAGAACAGCTCGTCGTGCGCCTCGGAGCCACGGCGCGTCGTGGTGAGGAACCCGTCGCCGACCTCGACGCCCTTGATCGCCTGGATGCCCATGAGCGCCCCGGCGAGCTTCGAGTCGAGGCGGCGGTCCCAGTGCACGTGCGAGCCGAGGCCCGGGGGCAGGTCGTAGGCGAGCACCTCGACGACGCCGCCGACGGTGTCGCCGCTCGCCTTCGTGTCGTCGACTTCGGCGACCATGCGGGCGCTCGTCTCGGGGTGGAAGCAGCGCAGCGGATCCGCGTCGAGGGCGTCGACGTCGTCGGGGGTCGGCAGCGGCGCGCCCTCCGGCACGCGGACGGGGCCGATGGCGAGCGTGTGGCTGACGAGGGTGATGCCGAGCTCGGCGAGGAAGGCGCGCGCGACGGCGCCGAGCGCCACGCGCGCGGCGGTCTCGCGGGCGCTGGCGCGCTCGAGGACGGGACGGGCCTCGTCGAAGTCGTACTTCTGCATGCCGACGAGGTCGGCGTGGCCGGGGCGCGGGCGCGTGAGGGCCGCGGCGCGCGCACCCGTCAGCCTCTCCGACTCGACGGGCTCGGGGCTCATGACGTCGACCCACTTGGGCCACTCCGTGTTGCCGATGCGCACGGCGATGGGGCTGCCGAGGGTCCGGCCGTGGACGACGCCCGTGGAGAGGCTGAGCTCGTCCTGCTCGAAGCCCATGCGCGCGCCGCGGCCGTAGCCGAGCTTGCGACGGGCGAGGTCGGCGCGGATGCCGTCGAGGCTGACGGGCACGCCCGCGGGCAGGCCCTCCAGGACGGCGATGAGTTCGGGGCCGTGGGATTCCCCGGCGGTGAGCCAACGCAGCATGGCCCCATCCTCCCACAGCGGCAGCGGCCGCCCCGCGGGTCAGGCGCCGGTCCAGGGCCTCCCCGGATGACGCCCGACGCTCGCCCGCATCGCGGCGAGCACCCGCCCCTCGTCGGCGACCGCGCGCTCGGCGTCGCCGCCGACGAACAGGCGCACCTGCATGAGCGCCTGATGCACGAGCATGTCGATGCCGGGCACGACCCGCCCGCCCGCGCGCTCCCACGCGTCGGCGATGCCGGTCGGCCACGGCGCGTAGGTGACGTCGAGGAGCACCGCGTCGGCCGCGAGCCGCGCCGGGAGCGCGACCTCGGACGCGGCGTCGCCGGGGAGCGTGCTGATCGCCGTGTCGGCACTCGCGAGGACCGTGGACGCGTCGTCCAACGGGACGATGCGCAGCGCCAGGCCGAGCTCGTCGGCCAGGGCGTCGAGCTCCCGGGCGCGCTCCGGGCGCCGAGCCGCGACGGCGACGCGCGCGGCCCCCAGGTCGCGGAGCGCCACCAGTGCGGAGCGGGCCGTGGATCCCGCGCCCAGGACGACCGCGTCCGTCGCCTCCGCTACCCCGGCGTCGCCCAACGCGCGCACGATCCCCGCCACGTCGGTGTTGTGGCCGCGGCGGGTCGCCCGACCGGCTGCGTCCGGCTCCTGCACGAGCGTGTTCGCGGCGCCGGCCAGCCGTGCCGTCTCGTCGACGTGGTCGAGGAGCGGGAGCACGTCGCGCTTGAGCGGCATCGTGAGGGACAGGCCGCGCCATCCGGATCCGAGCCCCGCGACGAGGTCCGCGAGCCCCGACCCCGTGCACTCCACGGCCTCGTACGACCAGTCGAGCCCGAGCACGTCGTACGCGGCCCGGTGCAGGCGCGGCGACAGCGAGTGGGCGATGGGGCTGCCGAGGACCGCCAGCCGCACGGCCGGCGTCCGCGGGTCAGCCATTGCCGGGGTTGTCCCTCATGAACTGCTGCCACTCGGCGACGGCCTTCAGGTGGTCGTCGTAGGACTCCGAGAAGACGGTGTCGCCCGTGATCGTGTTGACCGTCACGAAGTACAGCCACGGACCGTCCGCCGGCGCGATGGCCGCCTTGATGGCGACGTCGCCCGGGTTCGAGATGGGCCCGACCGGCAGGCCCGGGTTCACGTAGGTGTTGTACGGGTTGTCGTCCGCGCGCTCGGCGTCGGTCGTCGTGACGCGCCCCGCCGACTCCGCCCCGTAGGCGACGGTGGCGTCGGACTGCAGGAGCATGCCGATGTCGATGCGGTTCTGGAAGACGCGGGACACCTTGTAGAAGTCCTGCTCGAAGCGGGCCTCCTTCTGGATCAGCGCCGCCATCGTGAGGACGCGGTGCCGGTCCCCGGGGGCGACGCCCGCCTCGTCGAGCGCCTGGAAGGTGCGCGCCACCATGGTCCGCACCATGTCGGCGGCGGACGTCCCGGGCGGGAAGTCGTAGGTCGCCGGGAAGAGGTAGCCCTCGATGCTCGGCGCCTCGGCGGGGATGCCGAGCGTTCCGAGGTCGGCCGACGCGGCCTCCAGGTCGGCGACGGGGGTGCCGGTGCCCTCGGCGACGAGCTCGAACGCCTGGGCGGCGGTCTGCCCCTCGGGGATGGTGACCTTCGCCTGCACCTGGCTGGCCGGATCCTGCAGCAGCGCCAGCGCGGACGCGGCGCTCATCTGCTTCCGCAGCGTGTACGTGCCCGGCTGGAACACGACCTCGCCCGAGCTGACGACGGCCTGGTAGAACGCCTTCGACGTCTTCACGACGTCCTGCTCGGCGAGCGTGTCGCCGATCGTGCTGCCGGTGTCGCCGGTCTTGACGACGACCTGCACCTCCCCGGAGCCCTCGCCGTCGTAGTCGGTGGGCTCCGCGGGGGTCATGAGCGCCGAGACGACGGGGCCGAACAGCGACGTGGCGATGACGGCGGCGCCGCCGAACAGCACGACGAGCAGGACCAGCACGTAGGGCCACCTGGGGTGTCGGCGCCTCGGCTTGGGGGCGGCCGGGGCGGGATCCCGCGGCGGCGTCCCGCGGCCGCGGCTTCCGTCCGCTGCGGGCGCCGCAACCGGTCGGCGACCCGCGGACGGCTCCGCCGGCG
>NZ_JAVCVL010000133.1:0-7848 GCF_032917815.1 Clavibacter sp. MX14-G9D
GGCGGCGCCCCGGCCCCCCCCCCGCCCCCCCCGCCGCCCCCGACGCCCCCCGCCGCTCCGGCGCAGGACGTGCAGGCGGCGCTGGCCGCGGCCGGCCAGGCGCTGCAGGACCGCGAGGCGGCCTACGCGGCCAACGACCTCGTCGCGGCGGCGCAGGCCGACCAGCGGCTCACCGAGGCGCTGGCACGGGCCATCGAGCTGGGCGGCGCCGAGCAGTAGCCCGGCAGCTCACGAGACGGCCCCGGCGGCCCCGCGATGCGGGTGCTGCCGGGGCCGTCCTCGTCGCGGGGGAGGGCTCGACCCGTCGGCGTGGGCCGAGTGGTCATGAGCACCTCGGAGGTCTGGTAATGTATTCCTCGTAGCGCGGGGTGGAGCAGTTCGGTAGCTCGCTGGGCTCATAACCCAGAGGTCGTAGGTTCAAATCCTGCCCCCGCAACAAGATGAAGGCCCGGTCTCCTCGAGACCGGGCCTTCTGCGTTCCCCGAGGCTGCCGTTCCGGGGCTGCGTTCCCCGGGAACGCATGGCCCGGGGCGGGGGCGTCCCCGGGCAGCGGCGCCCCGGTACCGCTACCGGGTCGTGAGCGCGTCCACCGCGGCGACGATGTCGGCGACCTCCGTGCGCGTCGTGTAGTCCACGTGGACGTCCGCGAAGGACACCGTCCGGTCGGCGTCGACGACGATCACCGTGGGGAACGGGATGTCGCCCGTGCCGTCCGCGTTGCTGTCGGCCACGTCGAAGCCCAGCTGCGCGTGTGCGGCACGCGCCTCGGCGGACGGCTCCGTGACGAGGCCGAGCGCGCGCACGAAGGCGTTGGACGGGTCCGACAGCGTCGGGAAGTCGAGGCCCGCGCCGGCGACCGCCTGCGCGCTGCCCTCGGGCGTCTGCGGGCTGACGGCGACGAGCGCCGCGCCGCGCTCCCGGAGCGCCGGCAGCAGCTCGGCCTGGTACTGGCGGAGCGTGAGGTTGCAGTACGGGCACCACGCGCCGCGGTAGAGCACCACGACGGCGGGACCGGCGCCGAGGACGGCGGCCAGGTCGACCTCCGCGCCGTCGGGGTCGAGCAGGGTCGCTCCGGGCAGGCGGTCGCCGGGGGAGACGGCCCCCGCGGGGACGCCCTCGTCGCGCAGGGACCGCTGCTCGGCGGCGAACACGGCCGACAGGTCCGGCCCGATCTGCTCGGCGAAGCCGCGGTCGAACTCGTCGATCTGCGCCTGGATGGTCGTGTCGGTCATGGTGTCTCCTCGTGCCGTCGGGTCGGTGGGCTCACCGTAGGCGGGCGATCCGGGAGGGTCGCGGGCGCGGCGTCACACGGCGTCACGACCGACACCGAGCGGACAGGCGCCGGCCGGGGGCGACGCCGGTCGGACGCCGTGCCGGTCAGGCACCGTGCCGGTCGGACGCCGTGATGGTCACACCCCGCGCCGGCCCGGGAGGAGCGCCTGCGCGAGCGGGAGCACGGACACCACGAGGAGGACCGTGCCGAGCACCTCGTCGTCCGGGCGCAGGAGCACGCCGCCCGCGAGGAGCGCGCCGAAGACGAGGGCGGCGATCGCGCGGCGCAGCGTGCGCTCCAGGGCGCCGACGCGGCGCTCGAGCGTCGGGTCGCTGATGGGGAGGGCGCCGTCGTCGATGCGCGTGAGGAGGGCGTCCAGGCGTCCGGGGAGACGGGCGAGGGTGCCCGCGGTCTCCGACACGCGCGTGCCGAGGTCGCGCACGACGTTGCCGCGCTCCTCGCGGATGAGGCGCTGCGCGTACGGCTCGACGGAGTCCCACAGGTTGAACGCGGGGTCCAGCGCGCTGCAGACGCCCGACGTGAGGGACATCGCGCGGATGATGAGCAGGAAGTCGTCCGGCAGCTGGAACGGGAGCGTGCGGACGACGTCCTGGAACTCGTTCGCGAAGGCGCGGAACTCGCGGGGGTCGACCTCGCGCAGCTCCGCGAAGCCGAGGCCGCCGAAGCGGGCGAACAGGCGCGTCATGGCCAGCTCGAGCTGCGTGGTGTCGGCGGAGGGGAGGAGGACGCCGATGTCGCGGGCGGCGTCGACGAGGCCCTTGCCGTCGCGCGAGGCCGCGGCGATCAGCATCTTCCGGAGGCCGCGACGGGTGCTGGGCGGCACCTCGCCCATCATCCCGAAGTCGATGAAGGTCAGCGTCCAGCCCTGCTCCACGGAGCCGTCGGCCACCGGGGTGACGAAGACGTTGCCCGGATGCGGGTCCGCGTGGAAGAAGCCGTCGGCGAACAGCTGGTCGAACATGACCGCGGCGAACACGGGCGCGACGTCGACCGGGTCGATGCCGGCGGCCAGGAGCCCCTCGTGGTCGGTGATCTTGATGGCGGTGACGTCCTCGAGCGTGAGCACGCGACGGGTGCTGCGCTCCCAGACGATCTCGGGGACGGCGACGCGCTCGTCCGCGGCGAACATCTCCTGGAACCGGGCGGAGCTGCGGGCCTCGTGCAGGTAGTCGATCTCCTCGAGGCTCGTCTCGGCGAACTCCTCGACGAGCGCGGGCGCGTCCACCCGGTCGGAGACCAGCCGGACGTGCGTGAGCCAGCCGCCGATGCGCCGGAGCGCGGCGAGGTCGATGCGCACGATGTCGTCGATGCCCGGCCGCTGGACCTTGATGACGGCACCCGTGAGGCCCGTGTCCGCGGAGTCGAGCGGACCGAGGAGGGCGCGGTGCGCCTGCCCGAGCGACGCGGCGGCGACGGGGGTCTCGTCCACCCACGCGAAGGCCTCGGCGAGCGGCATGCCGAGCTCGCGCTCGGCCAGGGCGCGGATCTCGGGGAACGGCACGGCGGGCACCTCGTCCTGCAGGTCCTCGAGCTCCGCCGTGATCTCGGGCGGTAGGACGTCGAGGCGCGACGACATGAACTGCCCCACCTTGATCATGAGCCCGCCGAGCTCGACGGCGAGCACGCGGAAGCGGCGGGCGAACCGCTTCATGCGCCGGGTGCGCGTGCGGTCGGCGATGCGCCGGAGCCCCACCCGGGGGAGGAACAGCTCGTACCACCACGTGACCGCGAGGTTCCATGCGGCGAAGCGGAGGATGCGGCGGTAGCGGGCGCGCGTCTCCGGGGCGTCGGCCTCGGGAGGGGTCCCGGGGACGGCGCCGGCCGTGGCCGCGGTCACTCCTGGGCGAGGATCGCGTAGAGGCGGCGGCGGACCGCGTCGAGCTCGGAGACGGCCTCGGCGACCTGCGCCGGGCTGCCCGTGCGCTGGACCTGCGCCGCGGCCTGCGCGAGCGACAGGCCGGCCTTCGGGAGGGCCGAGCGGTCGTGGCGGTCGTGCGCGTCGTGCCCGTGCGCGTCGGACGCGGAGGCCCAGGGCGCCGTGATGCCGTCGCGCGCGACCGTGGACCGGCCCGTCTCCGTGAGGGCGTAGGTCTTGCGTCCGTCGGTCGTCTCGGCGGCGATCAGGCTCTCGTCGGCGAGGAGCTGGAGGGTCGGGTAGACCGCCCCGGCGTTCGGGGTCCAGGTGCCGCCGCTGCGCTCGGTGATCTCGTGGATGATGCGGTACCCGTGCATGGGCTCCTCGGCGAGGAGCGCGAGCACCGCGCGGCGGACGTCGTGCTGCCCGTGCGGGTGGGCGTGGTCGGCGCCGGCGCTGCCGGAGCCCCGCGCGTCGAAGCGGGCCCGGAGCGACTCCATCGCCTGCCATACTCCGTCGGCGGCGTCTCCGAAGGCGGATCCTGCGGTCGGGGAGGTGGCGGCCATGTCGAGCTCCTTGCTGTGGGGTGTGCGCGGTGCTCCCGACGATAGGCCGCGGACCTGGCCGCGGGCCCGGGAGGGGCCGGTTCGTCAGCGAGCCGACAGGTCCGCGGGCCCGCGGGACGCCGACCGGTCAGCCGACGGCCTGCGCGAAGCCGCGGGACGGGTCCGCGAGGTGGTCGAGCCCCGCCGGCAGCGCGCGTCCCTTGGCGCTCATCGACTGCGCCCACAGGCGCCCGGCGCGGTAGGAGGACCGCACGAGCGGACCCGCGAGGACGCCGAGGAAGCCGATCGCCTCCGCCTCGCCCTTGATCTCGACGAACTCGTCCGGCTTGACCCAGCGCGCGACCGGCAGGTGCCGGGGCGTCGGGCGCAGGTACTGCGTGACCGTGATGATGTCGCAGCCGGCGTCGTGCAGGTCGGCCAGCGCCTCCGAGACCTCCTCGCGCGTCTCGCCCATGCCGAGGATCAGGTTCGACTTGGTGATGAGGCCGGCGTCCCGCGCCTGCGTGATCACGTCGAGCGAGCGCTCGTAGCGGAACGCCGGGCGGATCCGCTTGAAGATGCGCGGCACCGTCTCCACGTTGTGGGCGAAGACCTCGGGGCGCGAGGAGAACACCTCCGCCAGCAGGTCCGGGTTCCCGGAGAAGTCGGTCGCGAGGATCTCGACGCCCGTGCCCGGGTTGTCGGCGTGGATCCGCCGCACCGTCTCCGCGTGCAGCCACGCGCCCTCGTCGGGGAGGTCGTCGCGCGCGACGCCCGTGACGGTCGCGTACCGGAGCCCCATGCGGCGGACCGAGTCGGCGACGCGGCGGGGCTCGTCGGTGTCGTAGTCCGCGGGCTTGCCGGTGTCGATCTGGCAGAAGTCGCATCGGCGCGTGCACTGGGACCCGCCGATGAGGAACGTGGCCTCCCGGTCCTCCCAGCACTCGTAGATGTTGGGGCACGCCGCCTCCTGGCAGACGGTGTGCAGGTCCTCCGCCTTCACGAGCTGCTGCAGCGCCTGGTACTCGGGCCCCATGCGGGCCCGCGTCTTGATCCAGTCGGGCTTCCGCTCGATGGGCGTCTCGGCGTTGCGCACCTCGAGGCGCAGCATGCGGCGGCCGTCCGGCGCGGCGCTCATGCGCGGGCCTCGGCGGGGACGGGGGAGGGGACGACGGTGTCGGGCATGGGGGATCCGTTCGGTGCGAGGACGCGGAGGAGGTGCGGGCGGAGGAGGGGGACGACGTCGGCGGGCGTGACCGTGCGGCCGAGCACGCGGCTGATCGTGGTGACCCCCGCGTCCCGGATGCCGCACGGCACGATGCGGTCGTAGGCGTCCAGGGCGTTGCTGCAGCCGAGGGCGAAGCCGTGCATGGTGACGCGCTCGGCGACGCGCACGCCGACGGCGGCGATCTTCTCGTCGCGCCCGCCGGGGCCGGCGCCCCGGATCCAGACGCCCGAGCGGCCCTCGATGCGGGAGGAGGCGATGCCGAGGTCGGCGAGGAGCGCGATGAGCACGTCCTCGAGGCGGCGCACGTGGGCGACGACGTCGAGGGGCTCGGGCAGCCGGACCACCGGGTAGCCGACGAGCTGCCCCGGGCCGTGCCAGGTGATGCGGCCCCCGCGGTCGACGTCGACCACGGGCGTGCCGTCGCGCGGCCTGTCCCCGGGCTCCGTGCGCCTCCCCGCGGTGTACACCGAGGGGTGCTCGAGGAGGATGACGGTGTCCTGCGCCCGGCCCGCGACGACGGCGGCGTGCAGGGCACGCTGCTGCTCGAGGGCCTCGATGTACGGCACGGAGTTGGCGCTTAGCCCCGTGACGACGATGTCGACCACGCGGTCAGTGTAGGCGCGCATCGCGGCTGGCAGCGAGCCATGCGCCGGGTGCGGCTCCGCCGGGCATCGGCCGCGCGCGTTGCGGGCGGGCCCGCCGGGGCGGAGGATCGTCCTCGATGACCGACGCGCCCGCCTCCGTTCCCCCGCCCGCCCCCTCCGACCGGCCCGCCCGCGCGCCGCGCGCCGCGCACGTCCTCGAGGTGATCCGCACCGAGCGGCTGAGCCCGCACCTCGTGCGGGTGCACCTCGGCGGGGAGGGGACGCGGTCGCTCCTCGCGCAGGCGGCGCCCGACCGCCTCGCCGCCACCGACGCGTACGTGAAGCTCATGCTGCCGCAGCCCGGCTCGGGCGCCGTCCCGCCGTTCGACCTGCCGGCGCTCCGGGAGACGCTGCCGCCCGATGCACTGCCCGCGGTCCGGACCTACACGCTGCGCCACGCGGATCCGGTCGCCGGCACCTGCGCGATCGACTTCGTCGTGCACGGCGACGAGGGGCTCGCGGGACCGTGGGCCGCGTCCGCGACGCCCGGGGACCTGATCCAGGCGAGCGGACCCGGCGGCATGTACCGGCCGGCCGAGGACCCCCGCGTCGTCCGGCTGCTCGTCGGCGACGACTCCGCCCTGCCCGCCGTCGCCGCGGCGCTCGCCGCGATGCCCGCCGACGCCCGCGGCGTCGCGCTCGTCGAGGTCGACGGACCCGACGACGAGCTGGCGCTCGCGGGACCTGCGGGGCTGGAGCTCCGCTGGATCCACCGGTCGCGCGTCCCCGACGCCGTGCCGGGCGCGCTCCTCGTCGACGCGGTGCGCGCCCTGCGGCTGCCCGACGGCGAGGTGGAGGTGTTCGCCCACGGGGAGCGCGGCGCGATGAAGGAGCTGCGGGCGCTGCTCCAGGACGGCTGGGGCCTCGACCGCCGCGCCCTGTCCCTCTCCGCCTACTGGGCGCTCGGCCGCGCCGAGGACCGGTTCCAGGCGGAGAAGCGCGAGCCCGTGGGCGCGATCTTCGCCGACTGACGGCGGGCTCCGGGGACGCGCGACGGGCGCGGTGCGCCGCCGCCCCGGTCGGCGGCGCACCGCGGATCCGCCATGCTGGTCAGTGCGCGGAACGCGGCACGACCGCCCGCGCGCACCCCGTCCCCTCACCCCGGAGACCGCCATGACCGCTTCCGCGTCCGAGCCCCTGCCCGCCCCGCCCGTCGTCGCCCCCGGCGAGGCGACCACCGCGGGCATCCCGCACTCCGTCCTCGAGGACGTCCTCGGGCTCCTCACCGGCACCTTCGTGGCCTCGTTCGGGCTGTTCCTCCTCCGGGACAGCGGCGCGGTCACCGGCGGGACCGCCGGCCTCGCGCTGCTGCTGAGCTACACGGGGGTGCTGCCGTTCGGGGTGCTGTTCTTCGTGGTGAACGCGCCGTTCTTCGCGCTCGCGGTGTGGAAGAAGGGGTGGCGGTTCACGATCCGGACGGCGGTCTCGGTCGCGCTGGTGTCGCTGTTCTCGACGCTGCACCCGCTCATGGTCACGGGACTCCAGCTGCAGCCCGTGTACGGGGTGCTGGCCGGGAACCTGCTCGTCGGGATCGGGCTCCTGGTGGTGTTCCGCCACGGATCCAGCCTCGGCGGCTTCAACATCGTCGCGCTGATCGTGCAGGAGCGCCTCGGGTTCCGGGCCGGCTACGCGCAGATGATCCTCGACGTGATCGTGATCCTGCTCGGCCTCACGGTCGTGTCCGTCCTCGGCGTGGTGCTCTCGGCCCTCGGAGCCGTGCTGCTCAACCTGGTGCTCGCCCTCAACCACCGGCCGGGGCGCTACACCGGCATCTGATCCGCGGGCGTCGCGGCGGTCAGGCCCCGCGCGCGGCCGTGCCGGCGGTCGTGCGCACCGCGTCGTCGGCGCCTGCGGCGGGGTGCCGGAGGTAGCCGCGGCGACGCAGCCCGACCTCCACGGGGAGCGTGGCCAGGGGCGGGATCGCGGCGAGGCCGGCCACGAGCGCGGGCTTCCAGCCCCAGCGCAGGCGCGCCGCGGCGACGAGCGTGACGATCACGTAGAGCACGAACGCGGCCCCGTGGAGGCGGCCGAACGCGTACACGCCGAGCTCCGTGGTCTCGGTGACGTACTTGAGGAACATGCCGACCAGGAGGCCCGTCCAGGTCACGGCCTCGATGACGGCGATCACCGCGAAGGCGCGGCCGGTGCGCGACGGGCGGTCGGAGCGCTCGCGCGTGCCGCGGAAGAGCGCGGCGATGCCGGTGCGCGCGGCGGATCCTCCCGTGCCGGAGGCGTCGGACGGCCGGGCGGGCCGGGCCCCGGTCTCGGCGGGGCGGGCGGCG
>NZ_JAVCVL010000134.1:0-7687 GCF_032917815.1 Clavibacter sp. MX14-G9D
GATCCGGCCGCGTGGACGGCCGTGGCCGCCAACGTCGCCGGCGCGCTCGTCGCGGGCGGCATCGCCGTCGCGCTCGGCCTCGGCCACCACTACTGGGCGGTCGTGACGCTCGTCGCGGTGCTGCCGGTGGTGCGCGGCCCGCTCTCCTTCACCCGCGTGGCGCACCGCGTGCTCGGGACGCTCGCCGGGTCGGTGGTCGCCGCGGGGATCCTCGCGCTCCACCTCCCCGTGGCGGCCGTCATCGCGGTCGCCGTCGCGTGCCAGTTCGCCGCGGAGCTCGCCGTCGGACGGCACTACGGGCTGGCGCTCGTCTTCATCACGCCGCTCGCGCTCGTGATGGGCGGGCTCGGCCGCACGCAGCCGGTGCTCCCGCTCGTGGCCGACCGCGTGGTCGACACGGCGGTGGGCGCCGCGGTGGGCGTGGCCGTGATCCTCGTGCTGCGGGCTCTCGCCCGGCGCCGCGCCCGTCGGGAGGGCCCGGCGGGCGGATCGCCGCGGGCCGCCGCCTAGCCGAGGGCCGTGCTGCTCCAGCCGAGGAGGCGGCCGTCGGCGCCGAACACGTTCCAGCCGTCGGCGCACGTGACGGCCGCGGGGTCGACCTCCGGCGGCCACCAGGTGTCCTGGATGGTCGTCGGCTGCAGGTCGGTGCAGCCGCCGGGCGCCGGGGCGGGCTCGGCGGTCTGGACGGACACGATGGTGCCGGCCTTCGCCTCCGACTTGACCCGGATGAGGGTGCCGTCCTCCGGGATCCACGACGGCAGCGACTCCCCGAGGGCCGCCTGCGCGTCCGCCGTGGTGGCGTAGATGCTCGTCGTGGGCGTCTGGAACTGCGACTGGACCCCGCATCCGGACAGGAGCGCCGCGCTCGCGACGGCGGCCAGGACGGTGAGGGTCGGTCGATGCATCCCCCTAGTGTGCCTCGTCAGCGACGGCGGCGGATGCGGATGGGTCCGCGGGCCGTGGACGGGTCGACGACCGACCCCTTCTGCGTGATCTCGACCTCGCCCGCGTCGACCAGCCGGCGAGCCGCGCGGCGGGCGGGCTCCATGAGCTCCCTCCAACCGTCGGGCGACTCGGCGCGCGCGGCCTCCGACGGGCAGATGGTGGCGCCGCCCGCGCGCTGCGCGAGGAGGTCGAGGATGCGCCGCTCGAGCGCCGCGTCGACGGCGGAGACCCCGCGGCGGCGGCACGCGTCGCTGCAGTAGCGGACCTCGTCCCAGTCGCGCTCCCACTTGCGCCGCCACTCGATCGTGCGACCGCACGCGACGCAGGTCTTGGGCTCCGGGACGCGGTCCTTCGTGGTGGATGCCCGGTGCGCCATCCTCCCAGCATGCCCCGCGCGCATGGGCGTCGTCTGGTCATGACGGGTGGCTGCCGAAAACCTGCCACGAGCAGGGTTCCCCCTGGTCGCGGGTGGGATGATGACCGGACGGGGCGGGTTCCCGGTGCGGGCGATCAGCGGCCCGAGCGACCGCCGCACCCGCGGCCCGCATCGCACAAGGAGCACCCCCTGCATCTCCTCTCCGTCTTCAGCCTCCGCAACCGGGCGCTGATCGCGCTCATCACGATCGTCATCGGGGTGTTCGGCGGCATCGCGCTGACGACCCTCAAGCAGGAGCTCATCCCGTCGGTGTCGTTCCCGCAGCTCGCGGTCGTCACGGCCTACCCGGGCGCCTCGCCCGCGGTCGTCGACACCGACGTGTCGACGCCCATCGAGCGCGCGATCCAGGCCGTCCCCGGGCTCGAGTCCTCCACGGCCACCTCCCGCACGGACTCGTCCGTGATCTCCGCGTCGTTCACCTACGGGACCGACCTCGCGACGGCCGAGCAGAAGATCGACCAGGCCATCAACCGGATCCGCACGACGCTGCCGGACGGCATCGACCCGGTCGTCATCGCGGGCAGCATCGACGACCTGCCGGTCATCCAGATCGCCGTCACGAGCGACCTCAGCCCGCAGGAGCTGACGGCCGCGCTCGAGCGCTCGACGCTGGCGGACATCCGGAAGCTCGCCGGCGTGCGCGACGCGAGCCTGCTCGGCACGGTCGGGCAGCGCGTGGTCATCACGCCGGATCCCGCCGAGGTGCAGGCCGCCGGCCTCTCCAACCAGGCCATCCGCGACGCGCTCGACGCCAACGGCTCGCTCCTGCCCGCCGGCGCCGTCACCGAGGACGGCACCACCCTCTCCGTGCAGTCGGGCACGCGCCTCGGATCCACGGAGGACCTCGCCTCCCTACCGCTGCTCGGCGCCGCGGGCGGACGCCAGCTGACGATCGGCGACGTCGCCACGGTCGAGCTCGGCCAGGACCCCACGACCGGCATCTCCCGGGTCGACGGGGAGCCGTCGCTCACGATCGCCGTCACGAAGACGCCCGCCGGCAACACGGTCGACGTGTCCCAGCTCGTGACCGCGCTCCTGCCGCAGCTGGCCGAGGACCTCGGGAACGGCACCCGCTTCACGGTCGTCTTCGACCAGGCGCCCTTCATCGAGCAGTCCATCTCGAGCTTGACCACGGAGGGCCTCCTCGGCCTCGTGTTCGCGGTGCTCGTGATCCTGGTGTTCCTGCTGTCGATCCGGTCGACCATCGTGACGGCGATCTCGATCCCGGCCTCCGTGCTCATCACGTTCATCGGGATGCTCGCGTCCGGCTACACCCTCAACATCATCACGCTCGGCGCGCTCACCATCGCCGTCGGGCGCGTGGTGGACGACTCGATCGTCGTGATCGAGAACATCAAGCGGCACCTCTCGTTCACGCCCGACCGCCTCGACGCCATCCGCGCCGCGGTGCGGGAGGTCGCGGGCGCGGTCACCGCCTCCACCGCCACGACCGTCGCCGTGTTCCTGCCGATCGCGCTCGTCGGCGACATCACGGGCGAGCTGTTCCGGCCGTTCGCGCTCACCGTCACCATCGCGCTCGCGGCCTCGCTGTTCGTGTCGCTCACGATCGTGCCGGTGCTCGCGTACTGGTTCCTCCGGCCCGAGGGCGAGTCCCGCCGGGCACGTCGGAAGGCCGCCGCGGCCGCGGCCGCATCGGCCACCGCGCCCCAGGGCGCGGTCCGCACGGGCGCGCACGCCGCCGTCGCCGGCCCCGTCGACGACCGGGAGCTGGCCGACCGGCCGACGCGCGGCACCCACGCGGCGCACGACGAGGGCGAGGGCATCGGGAAGCCCACGCGCCTGCAGCGCGGCTACCTGCCGATCCTCGCCTGGACCCTGAAGCACTCCGCGGTCACCCTGGTGCTCGCGATCCTCGTGCTCGGCGGCACGGTCGCGCTCATCCCGAGCATGAAGACCAACTTCCTCGGCGACAGCGGCCAGAACACGCTCACCGTCTCGCAGGAGCTGCCGAGCGACACGAGCCTCGACGCGCAGGACACCGCCGCCACGCAGGTGGAGCAGGCGCTCATCGGCGTCGATGGCGTCGAGACCGTGCAGACCTCCATCGGCTCGGACAGCACGTCGCTAACCTCGGCGTTCGGTGGCGGCGGAGGCATCACGTTCTCCCTCACGACCGACCCGGACGCCGACCAGGAGGCCATCCAGGACCGCGTGCGCACCGCCGTCGACGGGCTCTCCGACGTGGGCGACGTCTCCCTCGCCGCCGCGTCCGGCGGCTTCTCCTCCAGCGACATCGAGGTGGAGATCACGGCGAACGACTCGGACGACCTGAAGGCCTCGGCGGACGCGGTCCTCGCCGCCGTGCAGGACATCCCGTCCATCGAGCAGGCCACCAGCAACCTCTCCGAGACGCAGCCGTACATCGCGATCGACGTGGACCGGGCGAAGGCCGCCGAGGCCGGGCTCAGCGAGCAGGCTGTCGGCGGCATCGTGACGGCCAGCCGCCTGCCGGCCGCGGTCGGGCAGGTCGTGATCGACGAGGAGACGCTGTCGATCTACATCCAGGACCCGGACGCCGCCCAGAGCCTGCAGGGGCTCCGCGACTTCCCGATCCCCACCGTCCGCGGGCTGGTGCCGCTCAGCGACCTCGCGACCGTCGAGGTCGCCGACGGGCCGGCATCCGTCACCACCACGGGCGGCTTCCGCAGCGCGACCGTGAGCGCGACTCCCGGCAGCGACGACGTCGGCTTCGCGTCCTCCGAGGTGTCGCAGGCCGTCGCCGACGTGCAGCTCCCGGCGGGCGCGCAGGCGTCCCTCGGCGGCGTCGCGTCGCAGCAGTCCGACGCGTTCGGGCAGCTGGGGCTCGCGGTGCTGGCCGCGATCCTGATCGTCTACATCATCATGGTGGCGACGTTCCGGAGCCTCGTGCAGCCGCTCGTCCTGCTCGTCTCGGTGCCGTTCGCGGCGACCGGGGCCGTGCTGCTGCAGGTCGTGACGGGGATCCCGCTCGGCGTGGCGTCGATCATCGGCCTGCTCATGCTGGTGGGCATCGTGGTGACCAACGCCATCGTGCTGATCGACCTCGTGAACCAGTACCGGACGCGCGGGATGGACCTCCGCGAGGCGGTCCTCCAGGGCGCCGGCCGACGGCTCCGGCCCATCCTGATGACGGCGCTCGCGACGATCTTCGCGCTGCTGCCGCTCGCGATCGGCCTGACCGGGCACGGCGGGTTCATCTCGCAGCCGCTCGCGATCGTCGTGATCGGCGGGCTCCTGTCGTCGACCGTGCTGACCCTGCTCGTGCTGCCGTCGCTGTACTCGGTCGTGGAGCGCGGCGGGCTCCGGCTCCGGGCCCGCGGCGAGCGGCGCCGGGCCGAGCGCGGGCTGCCGGCGGGGGCTGCCGCCGAGTAGTCTGCCGGAGCGGACCACCGTCCGCGTGCGCCGGGATCCCCGGGGGGACGAGGTGCCGGATGCAGGACGAGCCGCTCGGTCGGCGGACCCGTTCCGACGCCCGCATCAACCGCGACCGCATCCTGGAGGCGGCGATGGCGGAGCTGTCCCGTGACCCCGACGTCGCCCTCAGCGTCATCGGCAAGCGGGCGGGAGTGGGCCAGGGGACCCTGTACCGGAACTTCCCCGATCGCGAGTCCCTCGTCCTGGAGCTGTACCACCGCGAGGTCGACCAGATCGTCGAGGCGGCGGAGGGTCTGCTCGCGACGCAGCCCCCCGCCGTCGCGCTGCGCCGCTGGCTGACGTCCCTCGCCGAGTTCGCGATGGCGAAGGCGGGGCTCGGCGGTGCCATGAAGCGCGTCAGCGCGAAGACGGGCGGATCGTCGCGCCCGGGCTACGGGGCGGTGCGGAACGTGGTGGAGCGACTGCTCGAGGCCAACCGCGCGGTGGGCGCCGTGCGTACGGACGTCGCGGTGGACGACCTCCTCCTGATGATCGCCGGCATCTGGGACCTCGATGCCGAGGGCGACTGGCGAGAGCGTGCGGAGATCCTCTTCGACGTGATCATTGCGGGGCTCGCGGCCGGTGCATCGGCCGACGGTGCCGCGGCCCACGGTGCGGCAGCGACCGGTGCGGCGGCGAGCGGCGCGGATGACCCGTCGGGAGGCGGCGGGGAGCGCGCATAGGGCGGAGCGGCGGCACGTCCCTGCGCGTCGGCGGGGGAGCGCTTGCATGGCGGACAGTTGTCCGTTACCTTCTCAAGAAGCGGACAGGTGTCCGCATCTGGATGGAAGGCACCCCATGAAGATCCTCGTGCTCGGCGCGACCGGACCCACGGGCCGGCACCTCCTACGACGGGCGCTCGCTGACGGCGTCGACGTCACCGTGCTCGTCCGACGTCCGGAGGCGGTCGCGGAGCTCGCGGATCGGCTCGACGTGGTCACCGGCGACGCGACGTCGCGGGACGACGTGGCCGCCGCCGCGGAGGGTGTCGACGTCATCGTCTCCGCCCTCGGTCGCGGGACGTCCATGAGGTCCGAGGGCCTCTTCACCCGCGCGGCCCGCGCGGTCGTCGACGGAGCGCGCGACGCCGGCGTGCGGCGGCTCGTCTGGCTGTCGTCGTTCGGGGTCGGCGCGACCTACCGGGATGCGAGCCTCCTGCAGAAGGCCTTCTACCGGACCTTCCTCCGCGACCTGTACGCGGACAAGGCCGCGTCCGAGCGGATCATCCGCGGGAGCGCCCTCGACTGGTCCCTCGTCTACCCCACGGCGCTCACGCATTCTCCCGGTGACGGGGCCTTCGTGGTGGGGGAGCGGCTGCCCATGCGCGGCAACCCCATCATCAGCCGGGACGATGTCGCCGCGTTCCTCCTGCAGGAGGCCCAGGAGGCGACGTGGGTGCGTCGCGACGCGGTGATCAGCGGCCGCTGATCCGTCCACCCGCGCGGCGTCCCGCCGCGCCCCGTCCACCCCTCCCTCCCCGCGCGGCGCATCGCCGCGACCGACCACCCCGACCCCGGAGCACCCCATGACCGCAACCCCCTTCCTCCTCGGTGGCGACCTGCCCGTCAACCGCATCGCGTTCGGCGCGATGCGACTGGCTGCGGACGGCTTCACCGGCCCCGCTCGCGACGCGGAGACGAGCCGCAGCGTCCTGCGCCGTGCCGTCGAGCTCGACATCGACCTCATCGACACCGCGGCCTTCTACGTCAGCGACGACGGTTCCCTGAGTGCGAACGGGCTCATCCGCGAGGCCCTGCACCCCTATCCCGACGGGCTCGTGATCGCGACGAAGGTCGGGCCCTCCCGGCGACCCGACGGCACGGTCGACCTCCACGCTCCCGCGAGCGGCCTGCGGGCCCAGGTCGAGCAGAACCTCCGCGAGCTCGACGTGCCACGGCTCGACGTGGTGCACCTTCGGGTGGGCGCGATGCGGCCGCCACGGGGCGAGTCGATCGGCGAGCGGTTCGCGGCGCTCGCCGCGTTGCGCGAGGAGGGCCTCATCCGGCATCTCGCCCTCAGCAACGTCGACGCGCAGCACGTCGCGGAGGCGCGTGCCATCGCGCCGGTCGTGGCGGTCCAGAACACGTACCGCACCGACGGCCCGGAGGACGCCGCCCTCCTCCGGATGTGCGAGGAGGCGGGCATCGCGTTCGTCCCCTTCTTCCCGTTGAGCGGCGGCATGGTGGACGTGGGGGGCGAGGTGGTGCGCCGCATCGCAGCGTCCCGCGGCATCACCGCATCCCAGGTCGCCCTGGCCTGGCTCATCGCGTGCTCGCCGGTCACGTTGGCGATCCCCGGGACGGGCAGCGTCGCACACCTGGAGGAGAACACGGCGGCGCGCGACGTCGAGCTGAGCGCTGCCGAGGTGGTCGAGATCGCGGATCAGTGACCGGGGCCCTGGTGCGGGGCGGCCGGATCCGGTAGTGTCGTCCAGTCGGCTCTTGACACCGCTACCGGACCATCCATCCGGGCGGATGGATTTGTCAGTCAGGTGGGCCGGTCTCCCCCTCTCGTTCCGCAGAGGGGTACGTCACGCGATGACACGGCCCCCGGTCGACGACTGCCCGGGTTAAGAGCAGCTCTGCGCACCCTGATCCTGTAGCGCGCTGCTTCGAATGAGCATTGTCATGCACTCGAGCAGAACGAGGAATCCCTCATGCCCTACAACAACGACTCCCCGCGCGGCGCGAAGCGCGCCCCGTCCGGATCGCGCAGCCCGAACCACCGCGGCTACAACTCCGATCCCGCGCCCAAGAAGCAGCGCTGGAACGCCGACGAGCGCGCCCAGCGCTCCGGCCAGGACGACCGCCCCCAGCGCGGCGGCGCCGCCCGTCCCGCGCGCGGCGGCGACCGCCCCAACTGGGAGCCCCGCGCCGAGCGTCCCGCCGGCCG
>NZ_JAVCVL010000135.1:0-7685 GCF_032917815.1 Clavibacter sp. MX14-G9D
CCGCGACGACGACGGCGACCACCCGCGCGGCCTCCGCGGCGGCGTCCGGGCCGTCGCAGCGGACGAGGAGGTGGGCGGATCCGCGCGCGGAGTGCGCCGTGCCCAGGTACGCGTCGATCGCCTCGAGCGCGCCGGCGTCGAGCAGCTCCATCGCGGCGGGCCGGATGCGCGCGGCCGTGATGGCCGACGCCGCGGCGGCCGCCGACGCGGAGTCCGGGAACGCGGCGGCGACGGTGGACGGCGTGGCGGTCGGCAGCGGGCGCAGGCGCACGGTGGCCCGCACGATCACGCCGAGCGTCCCCTCCGAGCCGATCATCAGCGCGGTGAGGTCGTACCCCGTCACGCCCTTCACGGTGCGGTGCCCCGTGTCCACCACCCGGCCGTCGGCGAGCACGACCGTGAGCGCCAGCACGGCCTCGCGCGTCACCCCGTACTTGGCGCAGAGCAGTCCGCCCGCGTTGGTGGCGATGTTGCCGCCGATGGTGGAGATGGCCTTGCTCGCGGGATCCGGCGAGTACCAGAGGCCCCGGGGGGCGAGCACGGCGTTCAGGTCGTCGTTGAGGACGCCGGGCTCGACGACCGCCAGCTCGTCGGCCTCGCTCACCTCGAGGATCCGGTCCATGCCGCGCACCGACAGCACGATCTCGCCCGCGGTCGCCGTGGCGCCGCCCGCGAGGCCCGTGCCGGCGCCGCGCGTGACGACGGGCGTGCCGGTGGCGCTCGCGATGCGGAGCGTCGCGACGACGTGCTCCACCGCGGTCGCGCGCACGACGGCGACGGGAGCCGCGGGGCTGCGGTAGCCGGACCGGTCCGAGCGGGCGTCGTCGAGGGAGTCGGGGTCGGTGGCGACGACGTCGCCGAGGGCCGCCACCAGCAGGGCGCGGACGTCGTCGTCGGTGTGCGCCGCGGATCTGCCGGGGCCGGTCGGAGGTGCGGCGGTGCCCGCGTCGGGGAGCGCGGCGCGGATCACGTCGTCGTCGATCATGCGATCCAGACTAGGTCGCCCGCGCGCGGCGGTCGGGGGCGTCCGGCAGGCTGAGGGCATGCGCCCCTCCGACGCCGGCTCCGCGCCCGCGCACGTCTCCCGCTCCGTGATCGAGGTGCCGGCGCCCTTCGACGGCGGCGGCGTGATCCGCTTCCTCTCCTGGCACGCCGTCACGGGCGCCGAGGAGGGGGACGCGACGAGCTTCACCCAGTCGGCCCGGCTCGCCCATGGCGCGGGGACGGTGTCCGTGCGGTTGCTCGACGTGGCGGGCGTCGACGACCGCTCCGGGGACGAGGGCGACGCCGGCAGGCCAGCGGACGGCGCCACCCGGGTCGAGGTCGTCACGCGGGTCGAGCACGAGGCCGACGCGGCGGAGCTGATGGCCGGCACGCGCCGCCTCCTCGGCCTCGACGTGGACTCCGCCCGCATCGACGACGACCTCGCCCGCGATCCCGCGCTCGCGGCCGCCGTCCGCGGCACGCCCGGCCTCCGCATCCCCGGCACGCTGGATCCGCGCAGCACGCTCTTCCGCACCATCGTCGGCCAGCAGATCTCCGTCGCGTCCGCCCGCGCGACGCACGGCCGCATGACGGCGGACCTCGGCGAGGACCTGCCCGCGTCGGTCGCGCACGGATCCGTCACGCGGCTCCCGCCCTCGGCCGCCCGCATCGCCCGCGACGGCGCCGAGCTCCTGCGGGGCCCCGCCCGCCGGACCGCGACCCTGGTGCGCCTCGCGGAGGCGCTCGAGGCCGGCGAGCTCGTGATGGAGCACGGGATGCCGCGCGCGGAGCTCCGCGCCGCCCTCGTGGCCTTCCACGGCGTCGGGCCGTGGACGGCCGACTACGTCGCGATGCGCGCCCTCGGCGAGCCCGACATCCTGCTCTCCGGCGACCTCATCGTCCGCCGCGGCGCGGGTGCGCTCGGCCTCCCCGACGAGGCGCGCGCCCTCGACGCGCGCGCCGCCGCCTGGTCGCCCTGGCGCTCCTACGCGACCCTGCACCTGTGGCGCGTCATGACCGACGGGATGCCCGCGGCGGGCTGACGCCTACGCGCTCCTCCTCTGCTTCTCCGCGGTGCGCTTCGCGGGCGCCTTCCCCGTGCCCGTCGACTCCTTCGCGGCGGACGACGACCCCTTCGCGGCGGCGCCCTTCCTCGCCGTCGTCGGCTCCTTCGCGGCGGACGTCGTCTTCCTGGCGGTCGACGCCGTCTTCCCGGCGGACGTGCCCTTCTTCGTCGCCGCCTTCTTCGTCTTCGTCTTCGCGGCCGCCGCCTTCCCCTTCGCGCCAGCCCCCTCCCCCGCCGGCGCCTTCCGCTTCGCGCCGCCGCCGCTCCCGCCCCGGCTGCGCTCGATGCTCCGCTTGAGCGCGTCCATGAGGTCGAGCACCTCGCCGCCCGAGTCCTCGTCGTCGTCCGACTCCCCGAACGTCGCGTCGGTGTCGAGCGAGTCGCCCTGGGCGAGCTTCGCGTCGATGAGGGTCCGCAGCTGCTCCTGGTACTCGTCGCTGAACCTCGACGGGTCGAAGTCCTCCGCGAAGCCCTCCACCAGCTGCGCCGACATCCTCAGCTCCCGCGGCGACACCTTCGGCGCGGCGTCGAGCGACGGGAAGTCGGCCTCCCGCACCTCGTCGTCCCAGAGGAGCGTCTGCAGCATCAGCACGTCGCCGCGGACGCGCAGCGCGGCGAGCCGGGTGCGCTGCCGGAGCGTCACGTGCACGATCGCCGTGCGGTCCGTCTCCTGCAGCGTGCGGCGGAGGAGCGCGTACGACTTCGGGCTCGAGGAGTCGGGCTCGAGGAAGTAGCTGCGGTCGAGCATCACCGGGTCCACCTGGTCGCTCGGCACGAACTCGACCACGTCGATCTCGCGGCTCCTCTCCTCCGGGAGGGACGAGAGGTCCTCCTCGGTGATCACGACCGTGCGGTCGCCGTCGTCGAACGCCTTGTCGATGTGCGCGTAGTCGACGACCTTGCCGCACACCTCGCAGCGGCGCTGGTACCGGATCCGCCCGCCGTCGGCGTCGTGCACCTGGTGCAGCGGCACGTCGTGGTCCTGCGTGGCGCTGTAGACCTTCACGGGCACGTTGACGAGGCCGAAGGTGACGGCGCCCTTCCAGATGGCTCTCATGGACCCAGTGAACACCCGCCCGGCCGCCGCGCCCCGGCCGCACGGGGCCATGCTGGAGCGATGGCGGGGCAGAGGCAGCAGGTGGAGGTCGACGGGCACCGGATCGCGCTGTCGAACCTCGACAAGGTGCTGTACCCGGAGACGGGCACGACCAAGGGCGACGTCATCGCCTACTACGCCGCCGTCGCGCCCCACATGCTGCCGCACCTCCGCGACCGGCCCGTCACCCGGAAGCGCTGGGTCGACGGCGTGGGCACCGACGAGCACCCGGGGAAGATGTTCTTCCAGAAGGACCTCGACGCGCACACGCCCGACTGGGTGCAGCGGCGGGCGATCCAGCACCGCGACCACGCGAACGACTACCCCCTCGTCGGCGACGTCGCGACCCTCACCTGGCTGGGGCAGATCGCGGCCCTCGAGCTGCACGTGCCGCAGTGGCGCTTCGGACGCACGGGCGACGTGCGCCGCCCGGACCGCCTCGTGCTCGACCTCGACCCCGGTCCCGGCGCCGGCCTGCCCGAGTGCGTGGAGGTCGCGAAGGCGGCCCGCGCGATCCTCCGGGACATGGAGCTCGAGCCGTACCCGGTGACGAGCGGATCGAAGGGCATCCACCTCTACGCCGCCCTCGACGGCAGCCACGACGCGGCCGCGATCTCCGAGGTCGCGCACGAGCTCGCGCGCGCCCTGGAGGCCGACCACCCGGACCTCGTGGTCAGCGACATGCGGAAGGCGCTCCGCTCGGGCAAGGTGCTCGTCGACTGGAGCCAGAACAACCCGAACAAGACCACGGTCGCGCCGTACTCGCTCCGCGGGCGGTCGCGGCCCATGGTCGCGGTGCCGCGCACCTGGCGGGAGCTCGCGTCGCCGACCCTGGGGCACCTGGAGATGGACGAGGTCCTCGCCCGGATGCGGAGGCGCGCCGACCCGCTCGCCGCCGTCGAGGAGGGCCACCGCGAGAGCCTGGAGCCGACCCGCGAGCGGCTCGCGGGCTTCGCGCGGAAGGAACCCGCCGGGGATCCCGCCGCCGACCGCCTCGCGAACTACCGCTCCAAGCGCGACGCCGCCAAGACCAGCGAGCCCGTCCCCGCCGAGGCGCCCGCGCCCTCGGAGGGCCGGTCGTTCGTGATCCAGGAGCACCACGCCCGCGCCCTGCACTGGGACTTCCGGCTGGAGCACGACGGCGTGCTCGTGAGCTGGGCCCTCCCCAAGGGCGTGCCCACCGAGCACGGCACGAACCACCTCGCGGTGCAGACCGAGGACCACCCGGTCGAGTACGGCGCCTTCGAGGGCACGATCCCGGCGGGCGAGTACGGCGGCGGGGAGGTGACCATCTGGGACGCGGGCACCTACGAGCTGGAGAAGTGGCGGGACGGGAAGGAGGTCATCGCGACGCTCCACGGCCGCGGCGCGGGAACGGGCATCGACGGGCCGCGCCGCTACGCGCTCATCCACACCGGCGGGCACGGGAAGGCCGACGCGAACTGGCTGATCCACCTGATGGAGCCGGCGGACGCCCCCGGGCGGCCGCACGCGAGGGCCGCGCGCCCGGCCTCGCTCGAGACCGCGGGCGGGCGCACGCGGGTCGGCGCCCGCCGCCGGGGAGGCGCCGCCAGCGCGCCCGCGCCCATGCTGGCGACCACCGCGCAGGGCCCGGGCCTCGACCCCGACGAGGAGTGGGCCGTGGAGATGAAGTGGGACGGCTACCGCGCGATCGCGGTCGTGGAGGGCGGCCGGGCCACCCTCACGAGCCGCAACGGCGTGGACCTCACCGCGGCCTTCCCGGAGCTCGCGGAGCTCCCCGAGCGGCTCGACGTCGACGCCGCCGTGCTCGACGGCGAGATCGTCGTGCTCGGCGCCGACGGGCGTCCCGACTTCGGCCTGCTGCAGACGCGCCTCGGGCTGACGCGGGAGAAGGACGTCGAGCGGGCCCGGAAGTCGGCGCCCGTGCACCTCATGCTCTTCGACGCCCTCGCGCTCGGCGGCCGCGTGCTCGTCGACGCGCCCTACCGGGAGCGCCGCGCCGCGCTGCTCGACGCCGTGCGCTCGCCCGGCCGCGGGCGGATCCAGGTGCCGCCCGCCTTCGACGGCGACCTCGACGAGGCGCTCGCCACGAGCCGCGAGCTCGGCCTCGAGGGCATCGTGGCGAAGCGCGTCGACGCGCCGTACGAGTCGGGCCGGCGCTCGAGCGCGTGGGTGAAGGTCAAGCACCACCGGGCGCAGGAGGTCGTCGTGGGCGGCTGGAGGCCGGGATCCGGCAGCCGCTCCGCGGGCGTCGGCTCGCTGCTCGTGGGCGTCCCCGGTCCCGACGGCCTCGCCTACGCGGGACGCGTCGGCACGGGGTTCACGGAGCGCGACCTCGCCGACGTCCTCCGCCGCCTCCGCCCGCTGGCGCGGAAGACGAGCCCCTTCGCCGACGTGCCGGCGGCCGACGCCCGCGACGCGCACTGGGTCACGCCGCGCCTCGTCGGCGAGGTCGAGTTCGCGGAGTGGACGGCGACGGGTCGGCTCCGCCAGGCCTCGTGGCGCGGCTGGCGGCACGACAAGCGGCCCGACGAGGTGGTCCGGGAGGACTGACCGCCCGGGGCACGCGGGGACGATCCGCGGCCCCATGCACGTTATGACCGCAACGCCGGCCGGACACCTCCGCCCGATACGCTCGGGGCATGAAGTTCGCCCACCTGCTCGCCGACGACGGCGTGACCCCCCGACTGGCCGCGATCGTCTCGGAGGGCCAGGCGCTCTTCCTCGACGAGGTCCTCGACGAGTCGCCCCGCGACCTGCAGGACCTCATCGAGCGCGGGGACGACGAGATGGCCCGCGTCCGCGCGACCGTCGAGCGCGCCGTCGCCAGCCGCACCAGCACGACGCCGGTGGACGGCCTCACGCACGCCTCCGCGGTCCTCCGCCCGCCGGCCGTGTACGCCGTGGGCCTCAACTACTCCGCGCACGCCGAGGAGCTCAACATCACGAGCGCCTCCGCCCCCACCGTCTTCGCGCTCTGGCCGAACTCGCTGTCGGGCCACGAGGGGACCACCAGCTGGCCCCGCTCGCTCAGCGAGGAGGTCGACTACGAGGTCGAGCTCGGCGTCATCATCGGCCGCGCGGCCCGCGACGTGTCCGAGGAGGACGCGCTCGACCACGTGTTCGGCTACACCGTCGTCAACGACATCACGGCCCGCAACCTGCAGTTCTCGGAGCAGCAGTGGAGCCGGTGCAAGAGCTTCGACGGCTTCTCCCCTACGGGTCCCGTCGTCGTCACGCGCGACGAGGTCGCGGACCCGCAGGACCTGCGCATCACGACGGTCCTCGACGGCGAGACGGTGCAGGACGGGCGCACGAGCGGCATGGTCCGCACGGTCGCGCGCCTCGTCTCCTACCTCAGCACCTCCTCCACCCTGCAGCCGGGCACGCTCATCTCCACGGGCACGACGAGCGGCGCCGGGTACTCCCGCGACCCGCAGATCTTCCTGGAGGACGGCAGCACGGTCACCGTCTCGGTCGAGGGCATCGGGTCGCTCACGACGCACACCCGCATCCTCTGACCGGCGGCGGCCGCTCGGGTGCCCGCGCGTAGGCTCGGGGCATGACCGACCAGCCGCAGGACCCGATCCACGACCACTCCATCCCGGAGGACGCCGACCTGTCCGCGCCCGACGCGGCGGATCCCGAGACCGACGAGCTGCACGACGCCACCGGCCGCGGCCACGGCGACGCCTAGCCCCTCCCGGCCGTCCCCCGACCACCGCGTCTAGGGTGGAGGGATGATCAACCGCCTCATCTTCTTCGCCGGCATCGGCACGGGTTACGTCCTCGGCGCGCGCGCCGGACGCAAGCGCTACGAGGGCATCGCCCGGGCGTCGCGCTCCGTCTGGTCGAGCGAGCCCGTCCAGCGCGGCGTCCGCGAGGCGCAGTCCGTGCTCGACGAGAAGGGCCCGGTCGTGGTCGAGCGCACCGTCGAGACGGCGCGCGAGGTCGCCGACTTCGTCGGCCACGCCGTCCAGGGCGCGGCGGTCGCCGTCGGCCGCACCGCGCACTCGGTCGGCGAGCGCATCGGCGCCACCACGCAGGACGTCGCGGGCCGGGTCGGCAGCACCACGCAGGACATCGCGGGCCGCGTCGGCGACACCGCGAAGGACCTCGGCACGCGCACCGCCGACCAGACCAAGCACGTCGTCGACCGCGTCGGCCAGCAGGCCACCGAGGTCGGCCACCGCGTCGCCGAGACGGCGGAGGACGTCCGCGACCGCGTGGTCGAGACGGCCGAGGAGGCGCGCACGCGCGTCCAGGCCACCGCGGAGGACCTGCGGGAGCGCGGCGAGGAGGCCGGCCGCCGCGCCGTCTTCAGCGCCGCCGAGGCCCGCGACGAGGCGCTCGCCTCCTTCGACGACGAGGACGAGACCGGCCCCGTGGGGATCCCCGCGGACGGCGCCGCCCGGGACGGCGAGTCGGACGCCTCGGCCGACGGCAGCGACGACGACGCCGACGAGGACCTCGACACGCTCGGCCCGGACGACCTGGGCGAGCCCGCGGACGCCGACGAGCAGCCCGCGGCGGAGGAGCCCGCGGCGGCCCCTGCCG
>NZ_JAVCVL010000136.1:0-7668 GCF_032917815.1 Clavibacter sp. MX14-G9D
GCGGGCGAGCCCGCGCCCTAGCCGGCGCGCCGCCTCCGCGCGTCCCTGCGGCCGCGAGCCGCGCGCCGCGGTCACGGCCCTCGACCGCCCTCCCCCATTGCGCTCTGCATCGCAGAGTGAGAGGCTCTGCACCACAGAGCGACACAGGGAGGAGCACCATGACGACGCGCACGATCGACCTCCACGCGCGCGTGCACGCCCTGCGGCGCGTGTCCTCGATCCCCCTCATCGTCGTCGGCTCGGCCGTGGCGCTGGTCGCGCTCCTCGTCGGCAGCGCGCTGCCCGTCGCCGGCCCGGTGTCCGGATCCGTGGTCACGGTCCTCGCGGCGGTCGCCCTCTGGCTGGCCCTGCGGGTCGTCTCCGCCCGCCAGGGCCTCGGCATGGGCAGGGAGCGCATCGGCGTCGTGGTGCTCGTCGCGTGCGCCGCGGCGACCCTCCTCATCGTCCCGTTCCTGCTCGGACCCGCGTTCCTCCTCGGCGTGCTGCTGTTCGCGGTCGGGTGGCGCCTGGAGGACCGTCGGCAGTGGATCACCGGCGCCGTCGTCGCGGTCGTCGCCATCCCCCTCAGCCGTCCGCTCCTCGAGGACGCCATCGCGCCCTACGGCCGGTTCGTCACCGGCGACCCGCTCATCCGCGCGTCGGCGGACGACGTCGTGCTCCTGATCATCGGGTTCGCGGTGCTCGGCATGGGGCTCCTCGCCTGGCGCCGGGAGGACCGGATCACGCGGGCGCCGCGTGCCTGACCCCGTCCCCGCGGAGGCGTCCGACCACGCGGCCGCCTTCCGATCGCTGGACGACGCCGTGCACCAGCGCACCCGCCTCGGGATCCTGACCGTGCTGCTGGAGGCCGGCGAGGCCGACTTCCGATTCCTCAAGAGCGCGCTCGACCTCACCGACGGGAACCTGGGGCGGCACCTCGAGGTCCTGTCGAGCGCCGGCTACGTGACCACGCGCCGCGGCTACGACGGCCGCCGCAGCAAGGCCTGGGTCGCCCTCACCTCGCGCGGCGCCGACGCCCTGCGCATCGAGGCGGACGCGCTCCGCGCCATCGTCGCCCGGCTCGACGGCGGCCGCCCGCTCGCGGGCGGCGACGCGTGAGCCGCTCCGCGCGCCGCCCTCAGCCGATGCGCTCCGCGAGCGCCACCGTGATGCCCTCGGGGCCGCGCACGTAGGCCATCCGCCAGACGCCCTCGTGCTCGCCGATCCCGCCGATCAGCCCGTAGCCGTCCGCGGCGAGCGCCGCGACGCGCGCCGCCAGCCCGTCGACCTCGAAGGCCACGCTGCGGATCCCGAGCTCGTTCGCGAGCGCGCGCGGCGACCCGGGCACCGCCTCGGGCCGTGCGAACGAGGACAGCTCCACCGCGGTGCCGCCCTCGGGCGTCCGCAGCATCGCGATCTCGGACCGGGCATCCGGGATGCCCGTCACCGTGTCGATGAAGCCGCCCTCCACCACCGTGCGCCCCTCGACCTCCAGGCCGAGCGACACGAAGAAGGCGATCGCCCCCTCGAGGTCCCGGACCGTGATCCCCACGTGGTCGAACCGCACCGTGCGCGTCATCGTCGCCTCCTCCGGGCGGTCGCGGCCGCCTGGTCCGGAGCCTACGACCGGCTCGTCGCGCCGGGAAGCGCGCGACCTCGCGGATCACCGCGCGGGCGGCCGGGTGCACCGCGGGCGCGGCGGCCCGGGAGGCGGCACTGGCGCCCCCGCCCGGAACCCGCTTGAGTGGCGTCATGGTGACGGCGGGCGGGAGCGGCTCGGACGCGGATCCCCGGCACCCGCGGCACCCGGACCCGGGGCGGCTCCTGTGGCCGACGGCCGCATGGTCCTGGGCGCTGCAGTTCGCCGTCCTCAATCCGCTCCTCGCCGTGCTCCTCGTCTCCCTCTACGGCGCCAGCCCCGCGCAGGTGGGCGTCGTCCTGGGCGTCTACAACGCGGGCGGCTTCGTGGCGTCGCTGCTGATCCCGACCCTCGCGGACCGCCGCGGCGACTACCTGCGCCCCCTCGTTGTCTGCGCGATCACGGGGGTCGCCCTGGTGGTCGTCCTCTCGGTGACGACGGCGCTGCCCGTCGCCGTGATCGCCCTCGTCGTCCTCGGCGGGCCGCCCGGCGTCGGCTCGACCCTCCTGTTCGCGCAGCTGCGCCACGAGGGGGCGCCGCCCGCCCGGATCATCCGCACGCGCGCGATCGTCTCGTCCGCCTGGGTGGTCGGGCCGCCGCTCGCGACGCTCGTGACCGGCGCGGCCGGGACGCCGTCGGCCCTCCTGCTCCTCCTCGGGATCAGCGGCGTCAACGTCGTCACCGCGCTGCTCCTCCTCCGCCGCCGCGGGCCGGTGCCCGCGCGCGACCCGGCCGCGGTCCGGCCGTCGCTCCTCGCGCAGCTGCGCGGCTGGTCCAGGTGGCGGGTCGTGACGGCGTTCACCCTGCTGCAGGCCACGAACAGCGCGACCGTCACCGTGCTGGCCCTGTTCGTCGCCGACGACCTGGACGCGCCGATCGCCTGGGCCGGCATCGTGCTGGGCGCCGCGGCGCTCGTGGAGATCCCCGCGCTGCTCGTCATGGGGCGGCTGCACGAGGGGACGTCGACCCGTCTCCTGCTCGGCACGGGCTGGGCCTGCGGGATCCTGTACTACGGGCTCGCCGCGGCCGCCCGAGAGCCGTGGCAGCTGCTCGCCCTCCAGCCGCTCAACGCGTGGTTCTTCGCATCGGTGGCCGGCGTCGGCCTGACCGTGTTCCAGGACGCCTTCGCGAACCCCGGCCTCGCGTCCGGCCTGTTCACGAACACGCGGCGGGTCGGATCCGTCCTGGCCGGGCTGCTCATCGCCGGGCTCGGCGGCCTCCCCGCGCCGTATCGCGGGGTGTACGCGGCCTCGGCAGCGGTGGTGCTGCTCGTGCTGGTCGGCGCGGCCGTCGTGCAGGCGGTCGGCCGCGGTCCCGCGCAGGAGGGCGCGGCGTAGGCCGCGCGGCCGGCGCCGCGACGGTGACCGTGACCGCGTCAGTCGACGGGAGGATCCTGCGCCGGTCGCTGCCCGATCGACGACTGGAAGCGCACCAGGTAGCCGTCGGGATCCTGCACGAGGAGCTGGCGGACGCCGGCCTCCTCCTCGCCGATCCGGTACCAGGTCGTCTCCGGCTCCAGGTAGAGCGCGACACCCGCCGCGGTGAGCGCCGCCGCGACGACGTCGGCGTCCTCGACGGCGACCTGGAGGTTGATCCCGCGCCCGTACGGCCGCTCCAGCGGCCCCGTCACCCAGTTCCGGATGATGCCGGACTGCTCGAGCATGAGGTGCGCGCCGCCGCGGGCGATGTACGCGAAGCCCTCGGCCGGCCGGTCGTAGACCACGGCGAAGCCGCAGAGGTCGCGCCAGAAGGCGAGGCTCGCGGCGAGGTCGGTGACCAGCAGCTCGGGGACCAGGTCGGGCTCGGCGTGGGCATCCATGCGGCCATGCTCGCAGACGGCCCGTGCGTCGCGGCGGTCCCGCCGCGCCCTCACCCCGCGTCGCGGCAGCGGACGGGGACGAAGCCCGGGAAGTCCTCGCCGATCCCGCCGGGCTCGGAGAAGCCGTCCACGAACGCGGTCGCCTCCGCGACCAGCTGCTCGCGCGTGAGCCGCCCACCCCCGACGGTGAACCCGTACTCACCGCCGCCCGGCCCGCTCAGCCAGGTGAGGTCGTAGGCCGGCGTCGCCCCCGCCGGCGCGCGCTCGGCGATCCGCCAGCGCTCCCCGCGCACCCGGACCTCGAACGCCTCCACCCGACGAGCCTACGAGCGGGCTCCCGTTAGCGTGGACGGATGATCGCCACGAACCCGCCCACCGCCGAGCTGCACCTGCACGTCGAGGGGACGCTCGAGCCCGAGCTGGCGTTCGAGCTGGCCGAGCGCAACGGCGTGGAGCTGCCGTACGCGGGCATCGAGGACCTCCGCTCCCGCTACGCGTTCACCGACCTGCAGTCGTTCCTCGACCTCTACTACGCGTGCACCGCCGTGCTCCGGACGCGCCGCGACTTCCACGACCTCGCGGCCGCGTACCTGGAGCGGGCGGCCGCGGACGGCGTCCGCCACGTGGAGATGTCGTTCGACCCGCAGGCGCACACGATGCGGGGCGTCCCGATCGGCGACGTGATCGACGGCCTCCTCGACGCGCTCCGCGACGCGCAGGTGCGCCACGGCCTCTCGGGCGGCCTCATCCTCAGCTTCCTCCGCGACCGGCCGGTGGCGGAGGCGATGGCGACCCTCGAGTCCGTCGCGCACCGCGCGCACGACCTCCTCGCCGTCGGCCTCGACTCCGCCGAGGTCGGCTACCCGCCGTCCCTGTTCGTCGACGTGTTCGCGCGCGCCCGGGAGCTCGGCCTCCACGCCGTGGCGCACGCCGGCGAGGAGGGCCCGCCGTCGTACGTCCACGAGGCGCTCGACCTGCTGCACGTGGAGCGGGTGGACCACGGGGTGCGCTGCCTCGAGGACCCCGCGCTCGTGGACCGGCTGGTCGCCGAGCGGATCCCGCTCACGGTCTGCCCGCTCTCCAACGTGCGGCTCGGCGTGGTCGGGACCCTCGACGAGCACGCCCTGCCGGAGCTCCTCGAACGCGGCGTGATCGCGACCGTCAACAGCGACGACCCGGCGTACTTCGGCGGCTACCTCGGCGAGAACCTCCGCCAGCTGCGCGCGGCGCACGCGTTCGACGACGACCGGATCGCCCTGCTGGCCCGCAACTCCTTCGAGGCGTCGTTCCTGCCGGAGGACCGCCGGGCCGAGCTGCTCGCCGCGGTCGACGCCTGGCGCGCCACCGCCCTCTGATCCGCGATCGCGCCTAGGCCCCGCTGCGCGCCTGCTCGTCCGGCGCGACCGCCTCCCGCACCGCGAACTGGGTGCGGTGCAGCTCCTCGTAGCGGCCGCCCGCGGCCAGGAGCTCGTCGTGCGTGCCGCGCTCGACGATCGCGCCGTCCTCGACCACGAGGATCAGGTCCGCGCTGCGGATGGTGGAGAGGCGGTGGGCGATCACCATCGCCGTCCGTCCCTCGAGCGCCTCGCTGAGCGCCGCCTGCACGGCGGCCTCCGACGTCGAGTCGAGCGCCGCCGTCGCCTCGTCGAGGATGACGACGCGCGGCTGCGCGAGCAGCAGCCGCGCGATGGTCATCCGCTGGCGCTCGCCCCCGGAGAGCCGGTAGCCGCGCTCGCCCACCATGGTGTCCAGCTGGTCCGGCAGGGACCGGACGAGCGGCTCGAGCCGCGCGCGGCGGACGGCGTCCCACACCTCGTCGTCGGTCGCCTCCGGCCGCGCGAGGCGCAGGTTGGACAGGATCGTCTCGTGGAACAGGTGGCCGTCCTGCGTCACCATGCCGAGGGTGCCCCGCATGGACGCGGAGGTGACGTCCCGCACGTCCGTCCCCGCGAGGCGCACGGCACCGCTGTCCACGTCGTACAGGCGCGAGAGGAGCTGCGCGATCGTGGACTTCCCGGCACCGGAGGTGCCGACGAGGGCGACGGTCTGCCCCGGCTCGATGCGGAACGAGACGCCGTGCAGCACCTCCTCGCCGCCCCGGGTGTCCAGCGTGGCGACCTCCTCGAGGGAGGCGAGCGACACCTTGTCCGCGGAGGGGTAGGCGAAGCGCACGTCGTCGAACTCCACGGCCACCGGGCCCGCCGGGACCTCGACGGCGTCCGGCGCCTCCTGGATGAGCGGCTCGAGGTCCAGCACCTCGAAGACGCGCTCGAAGCTGACCACCGCGCTCATGATCTCGACCCGCGCGTTCGCGAGGCTCGTCAGCGGCGCGTAGAGGCGCGTGAGGAGGAGCGCCAGGGTGACCACCTCGCCCGTGTCCAGCTGGCCGGCGAGCGCGAGGAAGCCGCCGAGCCCGTAGACCAGGGCGAGCGCGAGGGCGGAGACGAGCATCAGCGCGGTGAAGAAGACGAACTGCAGCATCGTGCTCCGCACCCCGATGTCGCGGACGCGGGCGGCGCGCACGCGGAACTCCTCGGACTCCTCGTCGGGCCGGCCGAACAGCTTGACGAGCGTGGCGCCGGGCGCCGAGAACCGCTCGGTCATCTGGGTGCTCATGGCGGAGTTGTGGTCGGCGGCCTCGCGCCGGAGGGCGGCGAGCCGGCCGCCCATGCGCCGGGCGGGGATGAGGAACACGGGGAGCATGACCACCGCGAGGACCGTCACGAGCCAGGACGTGCTCAGCATGACGACGAGGGTGAGGATCAGCGCGACGAGGTTCGTGACCACGCCGGACAGCGTGCCGCTGAAGGCCTGCTGGGCGCCGATCACGTCGTTGTTGAGGCGGCTCACGAGGGCGCCCGTCCGCGTCCGGGTGAAGAACGCGATCGGCATCCGCTGCACGTGGTCGAAGACCGCGGTGCGGAGGTCGAGGATCACGCCCTCCCCGATGCGCGATGAGTACCAGCGCGTCACGAGCGACACGGCGGCGTCGGCGACGGCCACGAGGGCGATGACGACGGCCAGCCGGACGATCGTCGCGACCTCGCCCCGCGCGACGATGACGTCGACCACCTGGCCGGCGAGCACGGGCGTCGCGACCGCGAGGAACGCGCCGACGACGGACAGCGAGATGAACACCAGGAGCTGGGTCCGGTAGGGCACGGCGAAGGTCAGGATCCGCCGCACCGACGCGCGGGAGATGCTGTGCTTGCCGCCCTGCGTGCTCGAGATCTTGTAGAGCGAGCTCCAGGCCGCGCCTTCCATGCTCATCGCGGTTCCTCACGTGGGCATGCGCCCGGTCTGCGTGGCGGATCCCGGGCCCGGGATCCTCCCGTCGGCGGCGAGCCGGGAGACGGGCCCGGGAAGGGGCTCGGCCGGCGACGCCCGCGACGTCCTGTCCGGGCTCGCAGGCGCGGCGCGCGTGGAGGTGCACCTGCCGGCACCGGCATGTCCATCATGCGCCACGGATCGCGGCGCATCCGTCCCGGCGGTCCCTCAGCGGATGCCCGGGAGCGCGCGCACCACGCGCTCCGGGCGGCACGGCGGCACGGTGGCGCAGCGCAGGCGGGGACCGCCTAGGTCGTCGGCGCGGCGGCCTCCGTGCCGAGGCGCAGGGCGAGCTCCATGCAGCGCACGCGGGCCGGGGAGAGGTCGTAGGGCATGCTCCGGATGACGTCCGCCGCGCTCCGGGCGCGCGCGCCGTCCGTCGACCGGGGGCGGGACGCCGGGGCCTCCTCCTCGGGCGGGTGCGCCGCGTCCCACGCCGCGAAGAGGGCGTCGTCCTCCTCCGGCTGGCCGGACTCCTCGATGACGCGCATCAGCGCGGTCTCGAAGGCGTGCCGCTCGGCCGCCACCTGCGCCACGCGGGGGTCGTCGACGGCGACCGCGTCGTCCAGGGCCTCCTCGGCGGCGTCGACCCGGTCGGACTCCGCGCGCAGCGCCGGGTCGGCGGCCAGGGCGAGGAAGCGGCCGGCCTGCACGGCGGCGCCGAGCGGACCGAAGATCCGCTCGGTGACCAGCAGGACGTCCAGGTCGTCCTGCCGGAGCGAGCCCGCGGGTGCGCCCTCGAGGCGGCCGGAGACCAGGCCGTCGAGCAGTCCCAGCCGGTCGCCGAGGGTCCGCATGCGCTGCACCCGGGCCCGCTGCCGCTGCAGCTCGGCCTCCTGCGCGGCGAGGGCGTCCTCCAGCCGCGCGAGGACGTCGGCGATCCCGTCGGCTCCGCCCGCGCCGC
>NZ_JAVCVL010000137.1:0-7652 GCF_032917815.1 Clavibacter sp. MX14-G9D
GCTCGCGGCGAGGCCCGACGGCTGGCGCTGGAACGTGCGGACGGCGTGGCCGGCCGCGGCCAGGCGCTCGGCGACGGCACGGCCCAGCATCCCGCTGGCCCCCGTCACGAGGACGGTCACGGCGCGGTCACCCGGCCGCCGGACAGGATCCCCGCGGCCCACCGGCCGAGGCGGGCGCGGTCGACCTTGGAGTTGTGCCGGACGTCCGTCGGCAGCACCGGCACCACGATGACGGCGGCGACGGCACGCCCCACGGCGGTGCGCACGGCGGCGGCGAGTTCCGCGTCCGCGAGCCCCACGCGGCGGACGGCGGGCACCCGCTCCACGACGAGCACGAGCTGCTGGACCCCCGCGGGCCCGACGCCCACGGCGGCGGCGCGGCCGACCCCGGCGACCGACTCGGCGCGCTGCTCCGGGGCGACCGGGGTGAGCACGCCCTCGGGCGTCGTGACGACGTGCGGCAGCCGGCCCTCGACCCAGAGCGCGCCGGTGGCGTCGAGGTGGCCGACGTCCCCCGTGCGATGGCGGCGGATCCCGTCCGCCGAGTCGCGACGGGCCGCCCGGTCGGTGACGTGGAGGCGGTCGTACCGGTCGTGCACGTGGGGGGCCTCCGCGACGATCTCGCCGGTGATCCCCGGCTCGTCGGTGAGGGCGCCCGTGGCGGCGCCGTCGGCGTCGAGCGGGCTGATGCGGATGCGGACCGGGGCGACGGGCGCGCCGACGCAGACCCCCGCGTCCCCGCGGAGGGCGGCGGCGCGGATCCCGTCGAGCGTCACGTCGGTGAGCAGCAGGCCCTCGGTCATGCCGTACGGCGTGTGCACCTCCGCGGCGGGGACGAGCGCGGCGGCGCGCGCCAGCAGGGGCTCCGACAGCGGGGCTCCCGCCGAGAGCAGGGAGCGGACGCGGCCGAGGGCTTCCCGGTCGTCGCCCGTGAGCGCGTCGGCGGTCGCGACGACGTTGGCGAGCGCGGCCGGCGACGCGAACACCACCGTGGCGTCGACCGCCCGGGCCGCGGCCGCGAGGGCCGACGCGGTGAGGTCGCGCGGACGGGTCACGTCCATGTCGGGCGTGACGCTCGTGGCGCCGAGCGCCGGCCCGAGGAGCGCGAACGGCGCGAAGCCCGCGACGAGGCCCGTGCCGACGCCCACGTCGAAGCGCCCGCCGAGGGTGTCGCGGAGGGCGGCCAGCTGGCGGTGCGTGTAGACGACGCCCTTGGCGGGTCCCGTGGAACCCGAGGTGAAGAGGATCGCGGCGTCGTCGTCGGCCGCGGGCTCCGGCGGCAGCGCCTCGGCGCGGCCGTCGCGGGCGATCTCCGGCAGGCTCGCGGCGACGCCGAGCGCGCGGGCGACGGGGGGCGCGAGCGTCGTGACGGAGATCCGCTCCCCCGGCCATCCGAGGGCCCGTGCCAGCGCGAGCCCCGCAGGGATGCCGACGACCATGTCGGGCCGGGCGCCGGCGACGGCACGCCCGAGGCCCTTCACGCCGAGGCCCGCGTCGGCGACCACGACGATCGCGCCGATGCGCAGGCACGCGTAGAGGAGCGCCGTGAGGTCGGCCCCCGGGGGCACGAGGAGCGAGACCCGGTCGCCGGCCCGCAGTCCGCGGGCGTGCAGGCCGGCGGCGATCTCGCGGACGCGGCGGGAGAGCAGCCGCCACGAGACGATGCGCGGACCGCCGCCGCCGCGCGGGGCCATCTCCACGAGGACGGGCGCGTCGCTGTCGCGCAGCTCCTCGAGGAGGGCGCCGAGCGGGCGGACGGCCTCGACGGCGCGTCCTGCGTCGGGCGCGGATGCCGATGCGGACCGCCGCGGCGCGGGGGCGGCGGAGCCCGGCGCCACGCGGTCCGCGAGCCACTCGAGCGCGGTGGACGCGTAGTCGTGGTCCTCGGCGACGAGGTGGCCGGCGCCCTCGACCCGGTGCACGTCGGCGTGCGGCAGGCGCTGGATCAGGTCGGACAGGTAGACGTCGGAGAAGATCGGGTCGCGCGGCCCCCAGACGAACAGGGCCGGCCGGTCGAGGTCGCGGAGGCCCTCCGCGATGTCGACGAGGGTCGCGTGGCTCGCGTGCGCGGGGCCGACGGGGATGTCGGCGACGAAGCCGCGGATGCCCTCCCGGCGGGCGGCGCCGCGGTACGGCGCGGAGAACGCGCGACGCACGGCGGGGTCGAGCGGCGGGTGGCCGAGCGCGAGCGTCGTGGCGAGGAACCCCGGCGTGCCGCGGGTCGCCGCGTCGTGGATGCCCGTCGCGAGCGCCAGCCGGAGCGGCCACGGGATGGGCGCGCCCGCCCGCTGGTGCACGGCCGTGTTGAGCGCCATGACGCCGGCGAGCACGTCGCGGTTGCGGAGCGCCCAGCCGAGGCTGACGACGCCGCCCCAGTCGTGGCCGAGGGTGACGACGGGCGAGGAGGCACCGGATCCCGAGAGCCCGAGCTCGTCGGTGAGTGCCTGGAGGTCGTCGAGGCGCATCGGCAGCGTGCGTGCGACGCCCGTGCGCTCGGAGAAGCCCATGTCGAGCTGGTCGACGGCGACGACGCGCCAGGCCGGCCGCGCGGGCTCGCGCTCGGCGCGCGCCAGCGACTCCGCCGCGATGCGCCGCCACAGGTACGACCACGTCGGGTTGCCGTGCACGCACAGGATGGTGCCCGCGACCGGCGCGCCCGTGGCCGCCAGCCGCTCCCCCGTGTCGAGGACGTGCCAGCCGTGCCCGCCCGCGCGCACCACGCGCGACCACGCGGGGTCGAGCCCCGGGAGCGGGCGCCCGTCGGGGCCGGGCACGGGGACGGTCGCGGCGGAGCCCGCCGACGGTGCGCTCACGCCGCGGCTACCAGAGGATCTCGGTCATGGCCGTGTTGAGGCCGGAGCCCACGCCCATGCAGAGCACGCGGTCGCCGCGGCTGAGGCTGTCCGCCTGGTCGGCGAGCGTGATCGGGATGCTCGCGGGACCGACGTTGCCGTAGCGCGGGTAGGTCAGCGGCACGCGCGACTTGTCGAGCCTCGCGGCCTTGACGATGGCGTTGGTGTGCACGTCCGACACCTGGTGGAGGATGTAACGATCCATGTCCGACCAGTCCCAGTCGTCCTGGGCGGCCTCGGTCCACGCGGCGACGACGAGCTCCATCCCGCCGCGGAGGAGCTCCTTCGTGTCGGTGAACATGCCGTCCACGTCGCCGATGCACAGCTCGTGGTGCTGGGTGGCGGCGCGCGTGACGCCGCCGAGGACCCGGTGGCCCTCCGGGTGGTCGCTCGTGCGGCCGAGGACCGCGGCCGCGGCGCCCGCGCCGAGCGTGAGGCTCGGGAACTCGCTGAGGAAGTCGGCGCGCGTCGTCTCCGGGCGGAGCAGGCGCGCCACCGTGTTGTGGCGGATCTCGCCGGCGTCCTCGCCGTCGACGATCATCGCGTAGTCGATCTGCCCCGAGTCGATGAGGTGGCCGGCGAGGGTCATCGCGTTCACGAAGCCGAGGCAGGCGTTCGCGATGTCGAAGTTGAGGGCCGACGACGGCAGCCCGAGGCCGTTGTGGATGCTGACGGCGACGCTCGGCTCGAGGTGCGCGCGCGTCACGGAGGTGTTGATGAGCAGCCCGATCTGCGAGGCGTCGACGCCCGCCTGGGCGAGCGCCTTGCGCCCGGCCTGGGTCGCGGCCGCGTCAAAGGACATGTCGGCGTCCCAGTTGCGGCGCTCCAGCACGCCCGCGACCCGCTGCAGGAGGCCCGTGGGGAGGCGGAGGCGGGAGAGCACCGGCTTCAGCCGCTCGTCGATCTCGGCCGACGTCACGGTGTGCGGGGCGAGGACGCTGGCGAGCCCCAGCAGGGAGGTGTTCCGATGCCGGAATGTGGCGTTACCGTTCAACAGCATCCTCAGTTCGTGGGGCGGTCCGCCGGGCGGACGACTAGCAGAGCCTACGCGCAGACGGCGCGCGCGGACGCGCGGCCGCCTCGCGGGCGGGCGGGGAGAAGGGGGGTCAGACGAGGATCTCGGGGCTGCCGATGGATCCGGCGGGCATCTCCGCGGCGAGGCGGTTGGCCTCCTCGATGAGCGTCTGGACGATCTCGGCCTCGGGGACGGTCTTGATGACCTCGCCCTTGACGAAGATCTGCCCGCGGCCGTTGCCGGACGCGACGCCGAGCTCGGCCTCGCGGGCCTCGCCCGGACCGTTGACGACGCAGCCCATGACGGCGACGCGCAGCGGCACGTTGACGTGCTTGAGGCCCTCGGTGACCTGCTCGGCCAGCGAGTAGACGTCGACCTGCGCCCGGCCGCAGCTCGGGCAGGAGACGATCTCGAGCTTCCGCTCGCGGAGGTTGAGCGACTGCAGGATCTGCAGGCCCACCTTGACCTCCTCCGCGGGCGGCGCGGAGAGGGAGACGCGGATGGTGTCGCCGATGCCCTCGGAGAGCAGGATCCCGAACGCGGTGGCGCTCTTGATGGTGCCCTGGAACGCGGGACCCGCCTCGGTGACGCCGAGGTGCAGGGGCCAGTCGCCGCGCTCGGCGAGCAGGCGGTAGGCCTTCACCATGATGACGGGGTCGTTGTGCTTGACCGAGATCTTGAAGTCGTGGAAGTCGTGCTCCTCGAAGAGGCTGGCCTCCCAGACGGCGGACTCGACGAGCGCCTCGGGCGTGGCCTTGCCGTACTTCTGGAGCAGGCTCGGGTGCAGGGACCCGGCGTTCACGCCGATGCGGATGGAGACGCCCGCGGCCTTGGCGGCCTTCGCGATGGCGCCCACCTGGTCGTCGAACTTGCGGATGTTGCCCGGGTTGACGCGCACGGCGCCGACGCCGGCGTCGATGGCCGTGAACACGTACCGGGGCTGGAAGTGGATGTCCGCGATGATCGGGATCTGGCTCTTCTTGGCCAGGATGTGCAGCACGTCCGCGTCGTCCTGGTGCGGGACCGCGACGCGCACGATGTCGCAGCCGGTGGCCGTGAGCTCGGCGATCTGCTGGAGCGTGGCGTTGATGTTGGTGGTCTGCGTCGTCGTCATCGACTGGACGCTGACCTGGGCGTTCCCGCCCACCTTCACCTTGCCGACGCTGATCTGACGGGTCTTCCGGCGGGGCGCGAGGACCTCAGGGACCTTCGGCATTCCGAGATTGACTGCTGGCACGGAGAAGAGCCTACGTCCGATTCCTGCGCACCCGGTGCGCCGGGGGCGCGGGCGGCCGCGACGGCCGCGGGGCCGCGGGTCAGGTGAGGCGGACCGGGTTCACCAGGTCGGCGAAGATCAGCAGCGCGCTCATGGCGCCGAACAGGATCACGACCACGAAGGTCAGCGGCATGAGCTTCGCGACGTCCACGGGGCCGGGGTCCCGGCGGCCGAGCAGCTTCGCCGCGAACCGGCGGACGCCCTCCACGACGGCGCCGAGCACGTGCCCGCCGTCGAGCGGCAGGAGCGGCAGCAGGTTGATCATGCCGAGCGCGACGTTGAGGGACGCAACCAGGCCGACCATGGCGGACGCGCGGGACGCGACCGGGGTCTCGTCGAGGCTGGCGATCTCGCCCGCCACGCGGCCCACGCCCACCACGCTCATGGGGCCGTTGGGGTCGCGCTCCCCGCCGCCGAACGCGGCGCGGCCGACGTCGACGAGGCGCTGGGGGAGGTTCAGGATGAGGTTCCCGACCGCCGCCATGTTCTCGCCCGTGGTGGCGAAGGCCGCCGAGAGCGGCTGCCGCTGCACGGCCTGCGTGGGGCTGAAGCCGATGAGCCCGACCTCCTGCGTGACGGGGGCGCCCTGCTCGTCGACCTCCGGGGCGCCGCGGGACCCGATGACGGCCTGCTCCGTGAGGACGGGCGTGATGGCCAGGGCCTCGCGCGCGCCGTCGCGCTCCACGACGACGTCGAGCTCGCGGCCCGCGGACACCTGCACGATGCCCGTGACCTGGTCCCACGCGGTGATCTCGGTGCCGTCGATGCTCACGATCGTGTCGCCCGGCTGGAGCCCGGCGGCGGCGCCGGGCGCGGCGGGCGCCCCCGCGGGGCAGGCGGCGGCGTCGGCCGAGGCGGTGGAGCCGGCGGGCACGATGCACGCGTTGACCTGCCCGACCGTGGTGGTCGGGGTCGTGACGCCGAAGCCGCAGAGCACGACGGCGAACAGCAGGATGGCGAGGAGGAAGTTCATCGCCGGCCCGCCGAGCATGATGACCATGCGCTTCGGGACGGACAGCTTGTAGAAGGCGCGGTCCTCGTCGTCGCCGATGCTCTCGGCGCTCGCACGCCGGGCGTCCTGCACGAGGAGGTCGAAGAAGCCGCGGCCCGCGCGGTCGTCGCCGTCCCCGGTGCCGCCGGCGTCGGGGGCCGTGGCGGTCGTGGTGCCGGCGGGATCCGCGGCGTCGGTCGCCGGTGCGGTGCCCGCCGGGCGCCGGCTGTCGGGCCCGACCAGCTGCGCGATGCCCGTGCTGCTGGTGCCGGCGCGCGAGCTCTGCGGCGGGAACATGCCGATCATGGAGATGTAGCCGCCGAGGGGGATGGCCTTCACGCCGTACTCGGTCTCGCCCTTCCGGCGGCTGAACATCGTCGGCCCGAAGCCGATCATGTACTGCGTGACGCGCACGCCGAAGAGCTTCGCGGGCACCAGGTGCCCGACCTCGTGCAGCCCGATGGACACGGCGACGCCGACCACGATGATGAGCACCCCGAGGATGTAGAGGAAGACGCCGTCCATGGTGGGAGAGGCTACCTCGCGCACCCTGGGCGGACGCCGCCGTTGCGCGGATCCGCCGGCGTCGCCCGCGATCGGGCGGCGACGCCGCCCGGGGTCCCGCCAGGAGCCGCGGTCTAGGCTGGAGACCCGTGACGAGAGGTGCTCCCATGCCCGGAGAACGGACCGACGGACTCGCCGGCACGCTGCTGGCCGGCCGCTACCGCATCAGCGGACTGCTCGGACGCGGCGGCATGGCCACCGTGTACCGCGCCGACGACGAGACGCTCGGCCGCGAGGTGGCCGTCAAGGTCTTCGCGACCGATTCCGCCGACCCCGGCGAGGTCGAGCGCCAGGAGGGCGAGGTGCGCATGCTCGCGGGCCTCAGCCACCCCGGCCTCGTGACCCTCTTCGACGTCGGCGACGACGTGGTCGCCGACCGCGTGCTCGCGTTCATCGTCATGGAGATCGTCGACGGCACCACGCTCGCCGACCGCATGAAGGAGGGCCCGCTGCCCGGGCCCGAGGTCGCCCGCATCGGCGGGATCCTCGCCGACGCGCTCGGCTACATCCACCGCCGGGGCGTCGTGCACCGCGACGTGAAGCCCGCGAACGTGCTGCTCGCCACGCCGGAGGACGACGACGAGCCCGCCGCCGCGAAGCTCACCGACTTCGGCATCGCCCGCCTCGTGGACGGCACGCGGCTCACCTCCACGGGATCCATCGTCGGCACCGTGAGCTACCTCAGCCCCGAGCAGGCGCTCGGCGAGGAGGTCGGCGCGCCCACCGACGTGTACGCGCTCGGCCTCGTGCTCCTCGAGTGCCTGACGGGCCGGCGCACCTTCCCGGGCACGGCCGCGGAGTCGACCATGGCCCGCGTGGTGCGCGACCCGGAGGTCCCCGCGCGGCTCGGCCCGGCGTGGGTCGACCTGCTGTCCCGCATGACCCGACGCGATCCCGCCGCCCGTCCGACCGCGCGCGAGGTGGCCGCGGAGCTCCGCACCGGGCGGGCGCCCG
>NZ_JAVCVL010000138.1:0-7524 GCF_032917815.1 Clavibacter sp. MX14-G9D
CGTCGCCGCCCAGCCCGCCGCGGCGTCGACCGCGGCGTCCTCGGAGTCGTCGTCCTCCACGGGCTTGCGGCGGCCCGCCGCGACGGCCGCGAGGTCCGCGGCCATGGCCTCGCGCTGCCGGCGCAGGAAGATGTAGGAGCCGCAGAACGACACGACCGCGCCGATGACGGCGGCCAGCGGCCAGAGGTCCGGGTTCACCGCCACGACCAGGCCGAACGGGATCGCGAACATGAGCACGCGGAGGACGGTGTAGACGAGCCAGTAGCGACGGGAACTCACCGGGCAAGCATAGGTCGGGCACCTGGACGAGGGGCCCGGCGCCCCCATCCCGGTCGCCCGGCGCGCGCTCCGCGCGCGCACATCGGACGCCCGGCTGTTTCCCCGGCGGCGGAGCTACCATGACGAGATGCCCCGCCTGCTGATCGGTCTCGCCGTCGTGATCGTGTTCTTCACGGTCTTCGTCATCGTGGACACCGCGTTGACGCCGCGGACCCGCATGCGCGGCCTCCCGAAGCCCGCGTGGGTCGCGGTCGTCGTCCTGGTGCCCCTCATCGGCGGCATCCTCTGGCTCACCATCGGCAAGGACCGCACCGACCTGGCGCGCGCGTCCGGCCGCCGCCTGGGTCCCGACGACGACCCGGACTTCCTCTCCGGCCTCGGCCGCACCCGGTCGGAGGAGGAGCGGATCCGCCGCCTCGAGCAGGAGCTCGCCGACCTCGACAGCGACGGCGCGGGTCCCGACGATCCGGCCGCGCCGCCGGCTCCGGGCGGCACCCCGCGCCCCGGCCGCGACGACGACGACCGCGCACCGGGCCGCCGGGACGCCTGACCTCCGGTGACCGCGACCGACTCCCGCCCCGTCCCTCCCTCCTCCCCGCGCACCGGCAACCCGTCCACCGACCGCGCCCTGGCCATGCTGCTGGCGCTCGTCGCCGAGGGCGTCACCGACGTGGTGCTCTGCCCCGGATCCCGCTCGCAGGCCCTCGCGCTCGTCGCCGCGGAGCTGGAGCGCGTCGACGGCGTCCGCCTGCACGTGCGCATCGACGAGCGCGCGGCCGGCTTCCTCGCGCTCGGCCTCGCCGTCGAGTCCGGTCGGCCCGCCCCCGTCATCACGACGTCCGGCACGGCCGTCGCGAACCTGCACCCGGCCGTGCTCGAGGCATGGCACTCCGGCGTGCCGATGCTGGTCCTCACGGGCGACCGCCCCGCGGAGCTCCGCGGCATCGCGAGCAACCAGACCACCCGCCAGCCCGGCATGTTCGGCGACCGGGTCGCCTGCGTGGACGTGCCCGCGCCGGAGGGGACCGACGACGACCTCGCCCGGGACGCCGCCCTCGCGCGCGACGCGTACCGCCTCGCCCGGGACGAGCGGACGCCCGTGCACGTGAACGTGGCCTTCCGGGATCCGCTCTCCGTCGCCGTGCCCGACCTGGCTCCGGCGGTCCTCGAGGCCCGCGCCGCGGCGGACGCGGCCGCCCGGGCAGCGGCGGCCCGTCCCGCGCCCGACGCCGACGTCCTCGACCTGGCCCACGGCCCGCGCACCCTCGTCATCGCCGGCCACGCCGCGGGGGAGGCCGCGGAGGAGCTCGCGCGCGCCGCGGGCTGGCCGCTCGCCGCGGAGATCTCCAGCGGGTCCCACTTCGGCCCCAACGTCGTCGTCTCCTTCCGCGAGCTGCTCGCGCGCCCCGGCTTCGGCGACCGCGTCGAGCGCGTCGTCGTGTTCGGCCACCCCACCCTCACCCGGGAGGTCCCGCTGCTCGTCGGACGGGACGACGTGGAGGCGATCGTCGTCGGGTCCACGGGCGGCGAGGACTACGACCCCCGCCACCGCGTCACCGCCCGGCCGGCCGCCGTGCGCGTGGTCGGGGAGCCCGCGGATCCGGCGGAGGCGCGGCGCTGGCTCGGCACCTGGGTCCAGGAGAGCCGCGCGATCCTCGACGCGGCGACCGCCGCCGAGACCGCCCCGCTCGTGCCCGTCGGCACCACGCCCGCCGAGCGCCGCGAGTTCGCCCGCTCCGAGCTCGCCGCCGTGCGCGCCGACGTCACCCGCCGGCACCTGGTCCGCGCCGTCTGGCAGGCCACGTGGCCGCACGACCGGCTCGTCCTCGGCGCGTCGCGGCTCATCCGCGAGGCCGACCGGGCGCTCCCCGGCAAGCGCGTGCGCGTGCACGCGAACCGCGGGCTCGCCGGCATCGACGGCACCGTCTCGACGGGCCTCGGCATCGCCCTCGCCTCGCAGGCGGCATCCGGCACGTCCGCCGCGGGCGTCACCCGGGTGCTCCTCGGCGACCTCACGCTCCTGCACGACGTCGGCTCGCTGCTCCTCGGCACGGGCGAGCGGGTCCCGCGGATCCAGGTGATCGTGGGCAACGACGGCGGGGGCACCATCTTCGACGGCCTCGAGGTGTCCCGCACCGCGGCGCCCGCCGCCATCGACCGCGTCATGTTCACCCCGCAGCGCGTGGACCTCGCCGCCCTCGCCGCCGCCTACGGCTGGACCCACCTGCGCGCCTCCACCCGCGGCGAGCTGGAGGCGGCCCTCACGACCGCGTCCACGGCGCCCCTCCTCATCGAGGTGCCGCTGGTCCGGTAGGGGACCTAGCCCAGCGCCTCCACGACCGGGCGGAACTTCATCGCGGTCTCGGCGCGCTCGCGCTCCGGGTCGGATCCCGCGACGATGCCCGCGCCCGCGTGCGCGACGATGGCGCCCGACGGGTCCACCTGGGCGCCGCGCAGCGCGATGGCCCACTCGCCGTCGCCGTCGGCGGCGACCCAGCCGACCGGTCCGGCGTAGCGGCCGCGGTCGGCGGGCTCCAGCTCGGCGATCAACGCGAGCGCGGCGGCGGTGGGGTGCCCGGCGACGGCGGCCGTCGGGTGCAGGGCACCCACGAGGTCGAGCGACGAGGATCCGTCGCCGAGCGTGCCCGTGACGTCGCTCGCCAGGTGCCACAGGTTCGGGAGCTTCAGGGTGAAGGGGGCGTCGGTGGTGGCGAGGTCGCGGCTGTGCGGGCGGAGCGCGTCGAGGACGCTGTCGCGCGCGAAGGCGTGCTCCTCGTTGTCCTTCGGGGAGGCGGCGAGGCCGGCGGCAGCAGCGGCGTCCTCCCGTGCGTCCGCGCCGCGCGACACCGTGCCCGCGAGCACGCGTGCGCCGACCGTGCCGCCGCCGACGCGCACGAGGGTCTCGGGGCTCGCGCCGATGAGGCCGTCGACCGCGTAGGTCCAGCAGTCCGGGTAGCCGAGCGCGAAGCGGCTGAGGGCGAGGCGCAGGTCGCCGCCCAGGGGCAGGCGCCCCACGAGGTCGCGCGCGATGACGACCTTCTCGAGGTCGCCGGCGCCGATCGCGGCGACCGCGCGCACGACGGCCTCCTGGTAGGCGTCCGGGCCCATGGCGCCGGGGCGGAGGTGGAGCCGGTACTCGGCGCCGGAGCGCTCGGGCACGGGGACCGCCCCGGCCGTCAGCGCGTCGAACGGCGACGCGGGGTCGGACGGCTCCGCCTCGGCGAGCCGGATGCGGGTCACCCACGACACCCCGTCGCGCCGGCCGACGACGACGCGCGGCACGACGAGCACGCTCGCGGCCTCCGAGTCGTCGGCGAACGCGAAGGCGCCGAACGCGATGAGCCCGGTGCCGGGGATCCCGAGCGGATCGACGACGGTCGCGGCGGCGGCGACCTCGCGCCACGCGGCGGCGGCGTCCCGCACGCGGTCGGGGCCGCGGAACTCCAGCCGGAGCGCCTCGCCGATGCCGCCCATCCCGGATCCGTGCCGCAGCCACAGGAGCGGATGCCGGGCGTCGAGGAGGGGGACGAGCCGGGCGATGGAGTCGACGGGGGTGGTGTCGACGAGGAGCGCTCGGACGCGGGATGCGGTCACGGATGCCAGCCTACCGCCGGGGATCCGGGCCTCCCCGGGCGCGCGGAGGGCCCTGGCCGGACCTCTCCGGGGCCGGTCGCCCCCGTCCTCTGATCGGCCCCTGGGCATCCGGCCGCCGCCCACCGTGCGCCCAGCGCTCCCGAATAGACTGACGGCGTGATGCGTGCAGACCTCAGCAAGAAGCCCGGCCAGGTGTCGGCGATGTTCGACGAGGTATCGAGCGCCTACGACCGGACGAACGCCCTGCTGTCGGTCGGCAACGACCAGCTGTGGCGCGTCGCGACCACCCGGGCGGTCGCCCCCGTCGCCGGCGAGCGGATCCTCGACCTCGCCGCGGGCACGGGCACCTCGAGCGCCGCGCTCGCCGCCTCCGGCGCCCACGTCGTCGCCGCCGACTTCTCCGAGGGGATGCTCGAGGTCGGCCGCCGCCGGCACGCGGGGAACCCGCGCATCGAGTTCGTGCACGCCGACGCCACCGACCTCCCCTTCGAGGACGACTCGTTCGACGCGGTCACCATCTCCTTCGGCCTCCGCAACGTGGTCGAGCCGCGCACGGGCCTCGACGAGCTCCTCCGCGTGCTGAAGCCCGGCGGCCGCATCGTCATCTGCGAGTTCAGCACGCCGCCCGTGCCGCTCGTGCGCCGCGGCTACGACCTCTACATGAAGGCCGTCGCGCCCTCCCTCGTGAAGCTCGTGAGCTCGAACGCCAGCGCGTACGAGTACCTGAACGAGTCGATCCAGGCCTGGCCCGACCAGGAGACGCTGAGCTCGTGGCTCCGCACGGCCGGCTTCGAGTCCGTCGAGCACCGGAACCTCACCGCGGGGATCGTGGCGCTGCACCGCGGCGTCAAGCCCGTCGGCCGCCACGCCGCTCCCCGTCCCGCCGCGTCCTGACCGCGCGTGAACCCCCAGAGACAAGGACGCCGATCATGAGTCCGAGCATCCCGCTCGCCCGCCGCGGCTCCGTCGCGTCCCACGCCAGCCTCACCGAGCGGCTGTTCTCGTCCTCCGACGACCGCCGCATGGCCCGCAGCATCGACGACGGGCTCGCGCTCGTGGAGGAGCAGCTCCTCCGCGAGGTGCGCTTCGCCGACGACGTGGCCGACGTCACCACGCGCTACCTGCTCGACGCGGGCGGCAAGCGGGTGCGTCCCATGCTGGCCCTGCTCATCGCCCAGCTCGGCGAGGGCAACACCCAGCAGGTCGTCGACGCGGCCGTCGCCATCGAGATCACGCACCTCGCGTCGCTGTACCACGACGACGTCATGGACGAGGCGGACATGCGCCGCGGCGTCCCGAGCGCGCAGGCCGTGTGGGGCAACTCCATCGCCATCCTCGCCGGCGACCTCCTGTTCGCCCGCGCCAGCAAGATCGTCGCGGACCTCGGCCCCCGCGCCATCCGCCTGCAGGCCGCCACCTTCGAGCGCCTGGTGCTCGGCCAGCTCCACGAGACCATCGGCCCGCGCGAGGACCAGGACCCCATCGAGCACTACCTCGACGTCCTGGCCGACAAGACCGGCTCCCTCATCGCCTGCGCGGCGCAGATGGGCGTCATCTACTCGGGCGCGGATCCCGAGCTCGAGTCCGCCGTCCTCGCGTTCGGCGAGCGCACCGGCGTGGCCTTCCAGCTCGTCGACGACGTGCTCGACCTCGCCGACCAGCCCGAGGAGACCGGCAAGCTCGCCGGCACCGACCTCCGCGCCGGCGTCTCCACGCTGCCGCTGCTGTACCTGACCCGGCTCGCGGCCACCGACCAGGAGGCGGCGGCGCTGCTCGCCCGCATCCAGCGCGACGTGGAGCACGAGGAGACGCCCGAGTCGGAGGCCGACCTCACGGCGGCCATCGCCGAGCTCCGCGACCACGAGGTCACCGCGCGCACCATCGCCGAGGCCCACCGCTGGGCCGCCGAGGCGGTCGAGGCGCTCGCCCCGCTCCCGGAGGGCCCGGTCCGGAAGGCGCTCACGCGCTTCGCCGACACCATCGTCGAGCGCACGCGCTAGCTGCCGCTCGGCCCCGCCGGCTCTCGCGGGGATCCGCACCACCACGCCCCCGACGGCCGGCACGGGGACGCCGACGAACAGAAGGACATCAGTGACCAAGCTCAGGCTGGCCATCGTGGGCGCAGGGCCCGCGGGGATCTACGCGGCAGACATCATCCTGAAGGCCGAGAAGCAGTTCGACGTCTCCATCGACCTGTTCGAGCGCCTCCCCGCGCCCTACGGCCTGGTCCGCTACGGCGTCGCGCCCGACCACCCCCGCATCAAGGGCATCATCGGCGCGCTCCGCGACGTGCTCGACCGCGGCGACATCCGCATCTTCGGCAACGTCGACTACGGCCGCGACATCACCCTCGCCGACCTCCAGCGGCACTACAACGCGGTCATCTTCTCCACGGGCGCGATCCGCGACGCGGAGCTCGACATCCCCGGCATCGACCTGCCCGGGTCCTACGGCGCCGCGGACTTCGTGAACTGGTTCGACGGGCACCCCGACTTCCCGCGCGACTGGCCCCTCGAAGCCCGCGAGGTCGCCGTCATCGGCAACGGCAACGTGGCGCTCGACGTCGCGCGCATGCTCGCGAAGCACGCGGACGACCTGCTGCCCACCGAGATCCCCGACAACGTCTACACGGGCCTCAAGCACTCGCCCGTCACCGACGTGCACGTCTTCGGCCGCCGCGGCCCCGCGCAGGTGAAGTTCACGCCGCTGGAGCTGCGCGAGCTCGGCGAGGTGCCCGACGTCGACGTGATCGTGTACGACGAGGACTTCGGCGTGGATCCCGCCGCCGAGGAGGCCGCGAAGACGAACAAGCAGGTCATGGTCATCAGCCGCGTGCTGGAGAAGTGGCGCACCCGCGAGGCGGGCTCCGCCTCGCGCCGCCTCCACCTGCACTTCTACTCGCGCCCCGCGGAGGTGCTCGCGTCCGACGACGCCGAGCCCCGCGTGGCGGCCCTGCGGATCGAGCGCACGCGGCCGGACGGCACGGGCGGCGTCGAGGGCACGGGTGAGTTCCGCGACGTGCCCGTGCAGGCGGTGTACCGCGCGGTGGGCTACTTCGGCTCGCCCGTCGACGGGATCCCGTTCGACGAGCGCCGCGGCGTCATCCCGAACCACGAGGGCCAGGTCCTCGACGCGGACAACACCCGCGTGCCGGGCGTCTACGCCACGGGCTGGATCAAGCGCGGGCCCATCGGCCTCATCGGGCACACGAAGTCGGACGCGATGGAGACCGTCTCGCACGTCCTCAACGACCAGGGCGACTGGTGGACCCCGGAGGCCCCGGAGGAGCAGGCGATCGTCGACCTGCTCGCCGACCGCGGCATCGAGTTCACCGACCTCTCCGGCTGGCACGCGCTCGACGAGCACGAGATCGCGCTGGGCGCGCCGCACGGCCGCGCCCGCATCAAGGTCGTCGAGCGCGACGAGATGCTCGAGGCGTCGCGCGCGCGGCAGTCCGCCTGACCCGCCCCGCCTGATCCACGCCGACGGGCGTCCGCGGTCCTCCCGCGGGCGCCCGTCCTCCGTCCGTCCCCAGGCGGGCGACCGGCACCCCGGTCGCCCGCCGCCGGCCCCTAGGGTCGCCGGGTGATCCCCGTCGCCGCGCCCCCGCTCTCCGCCGCGCTCGTCGGCGTCGGGGGCCTGTGGGGCGCC
>NZ_JAVCVL010000139.1:0-7475 GCF_032917815.1 Clavibacter sp. MX14-G9D
CGCCCCTCGGGCCGGAGGAACGGGATCGCGAGGGTCCGCACGACGCGGAGGCCCGCGGCCGCGACGAGCGCGCGGAGGGCGGCCTCGCCGTGCCGGAGGGCGAGGACCGTGACGACGAGGGCGGCGCCGTGCGAGAGGAGCATGCCGACGTCGAGCGGCACCGCAGGACCGGGCACCGCGGAGCCGCCGGAGCTCCCGGCGATCCCCGCCACCCGGATCGGCGCCGCCCCGTGGCCCATGCCCGCGTGCGCATCCCCCGCCACGGCCCCGGAGCCGTCCCCCGCCGCCGTGAAGAGCCCGTGGAAGAGCAGCTGGCTGATGCCGACCGCGGCGACGAGCCGCCACAGCGCGGGGCGCGCGCCGGCGAGCGCGATGGCCGCGAGCGACGCGAGGGCGAGCCCGAAGGCGACGACGCCCCAGGAGGGGGCGGCTCCCCCGCCGGCCTCGTGGAAGAGGGCGGCCACGAAGGTGGCGGTGGTGGATGCGGCGAGCCCTCGGATCACGCGCTGGACGCGCGGGGCGATCGGGGACGGGGCAGGCATCGCCCGCAGTGTAGACGACGGGCCCGGGAGGCCCGGTCAGCCGGCCCGGTCAGGCGGCGCGGTCGTCCGCCAGCGCGTCCGTGAGCCGGCCGACCACGTCGTCGAGCGCGTCGCGCAGCGCCTCCAGCTCGGCGACGGTCAGCCCGGTGCGCGCCGCCGCCTGGGCGGGCACGTCGAGCGCCCGCTCGCGGAGCTCCTGCCCGCGGGCGGTGAGGGACACCACCACGACGCGCTCGTCGACGGTGCTGCGCGCCCGGTCGACGAACCCGGCGGCCTGGAGCCGCTTCAGCAGCGGGGTGAGCGTCGCGGGCTCGAGCTGCAGGGTGGACCCGAGGTCCGAGATGGAGCGCGCGTCGCGCTCCCAGAGCGCGAGCATGACGAGGTACTGCGGATGCGTGAGCCCGAGCGGCTCGAGGATCGGCCGGTACACGGCCACCACCGTGCGGGCGGCCACGACCGCCTGGAAGCAGACCTGGCTCTCGAGCGCCAGGGGATCCGTCGTCGTCATCGCGTCCTCCTCGACCGTGTCCTGCGTAGCGACCCGCGCACCCGTCCGATGCTACGCAGTCGAGGGGACGGCGGGGTGCGGGGTCGGCGGCGCGAGCCGCCGCCCCGCGCCGGATCAGCCCGCGAAGACGAGCTCGACGTTGATGTCGTCCGGGTCCTGCACCGAGAGGATCGACATGCCGGAGATGTCGGTCACCTCGCCGTGGGCGATGCCCCGCTCGGCGAAGAGCGCGGCCGCCTTCACGAGCTCGTCCCGCGACGGGACCGCGAGGCTCACGTGGTCGAGGCCGCGGACGGCGGGGTCGAACGCTCCGCCGTCGCCCTGCACGGGACGGAGGCCGAGGAGCTGGTCGCCGACGCCGTAGATGACGCCGCCGAAGAAGACGGACGGATCCTGGAGGACGGCCGGGTCGCTCGGGTCGCCCTCGCTGACGATGGCGGGGGTGAGGCCCAGCACGCCCTCGTAGAAGGCGCGCGAGCGGGCGAGGTCGGAGACGGAGATGCGCACGTGGTGCACGCCGGAGATGCTGTCGAGGGGAGCGGTGGTCGCGTCGGTGTCGGTCATGCCGTCGACGCTAGGACGATCGCCCCGGCCGCCGCCGGGCGGTTCGGATTGCGACCACGGCTCCCAGTCAGCATCCAGGTCGACCGCGGCCTCCGAGGGACGGGCGGCCGCCCCCGGCCGGGATCAGTCGTGGAGGTCGATGCCCCAGGTGCCCGACCACTCGGACCCGGGCTCCAGCGTGATGAGGCCGTCGCCGGAGTTGAACGCATCGGCGGGTGCCGTCATCGGCTCCACCGCGACCGCCCAGACGTGCCCGTCGGCCGCGGGGTACCACGGCGTCACGAAGACCTGCCAGTAGGTGAACTCCCCGTCGGCCCAGATCTCGGTGCGGCGGCCGTCGGGCGCCTGCACGCCGTGGCGCGTCACCCCGTCGACCACGCGGGCGTCGGCCCAGGCGTCGTCGAGCTTCGCGTCGCGCACGCGGACCCCGCCGCGGAGGTCGTAGCGGGTGCCCTCGACCGGGGCCTGGACGCCCGTGGGGTTGAGGCGGACCGGGTCCACCTCGATGTGGGTGGGCGCGTCGATGACGACCTCGAGGTCCTCGGTGGGCACGTCGCCGACGCGGAGGAAGGGGTGCGTGCCGACGGCGACGGGGGCGTCCTCGGAGCCGACGTTCCGGATCCCGTGGGTGACGCGCACGCCCTGCCCGGTGAGCTCGTACCGCACGGTCGTCTCGAGGGCGAAGGGGTAGCCGCGCTGCGGGTGGACGTCGGCCGACAGCGTGACGGACACGTCGTCGCGCTCCACCAGGCGGTAGGGGGCGTGCTCCAGGAGCCCGTGGATCGCGTTCTCCCGGTCGACCTCGGTGATGTCGAGCTGGTGCGTCACGCCGTCCTGCTCCCAGATGCCGTCGCGGATCCGGTTGGGCCACGGCGCGAGCACGATGCCGCTGCAGAACGGCGGCTGCTCCGTCTCGGGGTAGGACTGCACGAGGTCCGTGCCGTCGACCTGGAGCACGCGCAGCGCGGCGCCGACCTCCGCGATCACCATGCGCTGGGAGCGGCCGTCCACCTCCGCGATGAGCTCGTGCTGCTGTCCGGTGGGGTTGCGGGGGGCGTACGACGCGTCTTCGGGCACCCGTCGAGCCTATCCGCACCGGGCGCTGTGGCGCCTCCCAGGGCCGGCGGCACGCCGCTCCCTAGGATCGGGCGCATGGCCCGGCATGAGAACGAGAAGATCCGCGCGATCCGCGAGAAGGCACGCATCGAGAGGGCGTTCGACGACCGTCGCCGCAAGCGCCGCCGGCTCATCACGCAGTTCTCCGTCGCGGGCGGACTCGTCGTCGTCATCGCGGCCATCGCCGGCGGCGTCTACCTCCTCGGCCAGTCGCAGGCGGCGAGCGCCGCGGGCCCCGTCGCCGACGCGACCGCGCCGCTGTCGACGGGCGACGAGGTGCGGGTCGCCTCCGAGGCCACCGGCGTGAGCGTCGGCGCGGCCGACGCGCCCGTCACGCTCGACGTCTTCGAGGACTACTCGTGCCCCCACTGCGCCCAGTACGAGTCCGAGAGCGGCCCGCTGCTCGACCGGCTCGCGGCCACGGGTCAGGTGCGCGTCGTCTACCACCCCATCCAGATCGTGACGAAGTACGGGCAGGTCGCGGGCAGCGCGGCGGCCTGCGTCCTCGCGGAGGAGCCCGACAAGTGGCCGGCCGTGCACTCGGCCCTCTTCGACAACCACTCCACCGTGACCGACTCGTGGACCCACGCCGACTTCGTCACCTGGCTCACCACGCTCGACGTCTCCTCGGAGTCGACGCGGACGTGCGTGGCCGAGGGCCGGTACTCCTCGTGGATCACGGGGAACACGTCCGACGCGAGCGCGGCGGGGGTCACGGGCACGCCGACCCTGCGCATCCAGGGCGACGTCGTCCCCACCGTCGCGGGCCAGGACCTGGTGGACGCGCTGGCGGCTGCCGGCGCACAGCTCCCCGAGGGCATCGCCGCCGACAGCTGACCCGGTGGGCGCCGGACGGACCGCCCGGCGCGCCGCCGTCCGCTCCGCAGCGCGCTCCACGGCTCGGCGCGGATCGGAGGCTCAGTGCCCGCGGTGGTCCTGCACCGTCATGCGGGGCCCGAAGCGCGGCTTCCGGAACCCGCTCGCCTCGATGAGGCGCATCACGCGCTGGCGCTGACCGCGCCACGGCTCGAGGAGCTCGAGCATCCCGTCGTCGTCGACCGGGTGGCCGGCGAGCGCCCACCCCACCGTGTCGTGCACGTGGTAGTCGCCGACGCTCACCGAGTCCGGGTCGCCATGCGACCGCTGCGTCGTCTCGGCCGCCGTCCAGATGCCGACGCCCGGGACGGAGCGCAGCCGACGCGTGATGTCCTCGCTCCCCCGGCCGAGCGCCAGGGTGCGCTCGAGGCCCGCGGCGCTGGTCGCGACGGCGATGAGGGTGCGCGACCGCTTCGGGTCGACGCCGGCGCGGTGCCACTCCCACGACGGGATGAGCCGCCAGCGCTCGGGCGACGGCAGCACGCGCATCCCGACGGGGACGGGCCCGGGCGCGGGCTCGCCGTGCGCGAGGATCAGCTGCCGCCACGCCCGTCGCGCCTCGAGTCCCGTCACCTTCTGCTCCAGGACCGCGGACGCCATCGCCTCGAACACGTGGTTCGTGCGCATCAGCCGCAGCGCCGGGAGGCGCCGGTGCGCGTCGCGGAGGAGCGGGTGCGCCGAGACGTCGAGGTCGGACCAGTCGTCGCCCTCGCCGAGGAGCTCGGGCACGCCCTCGACGGCCCACTCGGCCCCGGGCCCCCACGCGCGCGCGTCGACGCCGCCGTCCGCACGCGGGTCGAGTCGCAGCGACGCGGGCCCGAGGGGCGTGCGCGCGGTGCGCCAGACGCCGACGCGGCGGGATCCGGGCGGTGCCGGGTCCCAGCGGCAGGTCGGATCCACCACGCCCCGGAACAGGGGCCGCAGCACGAGCCGGAGGTCGACCTCGCGGGCGGGGACGTAGGCCGTCCGCGCGTCGGGAGGGGTCGTCCCCATGCCGCCTCCGTCCATCCCCTCAGGGTACGCACGGCCGCCGACCCTCCTCCGCGGGAGGCGGCACGCGTAGCGTCGGCCCCATGACCGACATCCAGGACGACCAGGCCGACCGCGAGCGCGTCGCCGAGCTCATCAAGGGGGCGCGCATCGCGCTCCTCACCACCGTCAACGCCCACGGGCAGCTCGTGAGCCGCCCGCTCGCCAGCCAGGAGCGCGACTTCGACGGGGACCTCTGGTTCTTCACGAAGGACCCCAGCGACAAGACCACCGAGATCCGGGCGAACGACCAGGTCAACGTGTCCCTGCAGACCGGCGACGGCTTCCTGTCGATCGCCGGCACGGCCGAGGTCACCCGCGATCGCGGGCGCATCGACGAGCTGTGGTCCGCGGGCGCCGAGGCGTGGTTCGAGGGGGGCAAGGAGGATCCGAGCGTGGCGCTCGTGCGCGTGCACGCCGACGCCGCCGAGTACTGGTACCAGGACACCCCGAAGCCCGTCGCGCTCATCAAGTACGCGAAGGCCGTCGTCACGGGCGAGCGCCCGAAGGACGTCGGGGAGCACGGCACCGTCGAGCTCTGATCCGCCGTCAGCCGCCCGCGGCGTCGTGGTCCACGGCGCCGCGGACACCGGCGGCCGTGCCGTCCACCACCAGGTCGGCGCGGCGCCGGGTGCCCTCGATCAGGCGGGCGTTCGCGCCGTCGACCTCCCGGGCCCAGGCTTCGGCCGCGGCCGGCGTCCGCCCGCCCGCCGTGTGCCGCTCGACGAGGCGCGCCTCGCGCTCCGCGTCCGGCGTCGCGCAGTACCAGGACTCGTCGAGCTCCGCGGCGACGAGGGTCCACGGCTCCTCGTCCACCAGGAGGTAGTTGCCCTCGAGGACGACGAGGCGCGTGCCGGGCTCCACCGCGATCGCGCCGGTGACGCCCTCGTCGACGGCCCGGTCGAACGACGGCGCGTACACCGCGTGGTCCGCCTCGACGCGGAGGCGCCGCACGAGGGCGAGGACGCCCCATCCGTCGAAGGTGTCGACCGCGCCCTTGCGGTCGCGCAGTCCCCGGCGGTCGAGCGTCGCGTTGGCGAGGTGGAAGCCGTCCATGGGCACGCCCGCCGCCGTGCCCGCCCCGGCGATCGCGTCGACGCGCGCGACGAGCGCCCGCGCGAGCGTCGTCTTCCCCGCGCCCGGGCTGCCCGCGATGCCGAGCACCGCGCGGCGGCCGTCCCGGACGAGGCCGAGGGCCCGGCGCGCGAGGCCGTCGAGGGCGTCCACGGCGACCGGCGGGGCCGATCCGGGGTGCCGGGGCCCATCCGGCGCGGTGTCCATCCACCCAGTCTCGCGGACGTGTGCCCCATGATGGACGTGTGCGCATCGGAATCCTCACCTCAGGCGGAGACTGCCCCGGACTCAACGCGGTGATCCGCGGGGCGGTGCTCAAGGGAACGACCATCCACAAGCAGGAGTTCGTCGGCTTCCGCGACGGCTGGCGGGGCGTCGTCGACGGCGACGTCATGCCGCTCGCCCGGCGCGACATCCAGGGCATCGGCAAGCAGGGCGGCACGATCCTCGGCACCAGCCGGACCAACCCGTTCGAGGGCGACGGCGGCGTGGAGCGGATCCAGGAGAACCTCGACCGCCTCGGCATCGACGCGATCCTCGCCATCGGCGGCGAGGGCACGCTGGCCGCCGCGAAGCGCCTCACGGACGCGGGGCTCAAGATCGTCGGCGTCCCCAAGACGGTCGACAACGACCTCGACGCCACCGACTACACCTTCGGCTTCGACACCGCGGTGCAGATCGCGACCGACGCCATGGACCGCCTCCGCACGACGGGCGACTCGCACAGCCGCTGCATGGTGGCCGAGGTGATGGGCCGCCACGTCGGGTGGATCGCCCTGCACTCCGGCATGGCGGCGGGCGCCCACGCGATCCTCATCCCCGAGCAGAAGACGAGCATGGACGAGATCGTGGCCTGGGTCCGCTCGGCCTACGACCGCGGGCGCGCCCCGCTCGTCGTCGTCGCCGAGGGCTTCGTGCCCGAGCACGCGGCCGACGCCCACGGCGAGCGCGGCCTCGACGCGTTCGGCCGCCCCCGCCTCGGCGGGATCGGCGAGCAGCTCGCGCCGATCATCGAGGAGCGCACGGGCATCGAGACCCGCGCCACCACCCTCGGCCACATCCAGCGCGGCGGCACGCCGTCCTCCTACGACCGCGTGCTCGCGACGCGCCTCGGCCTCGCCGCGGTCGACAGCGTCCGCGACGGCCACTGGGGCCGCATGGTCGCGCTCCGCGGCACCGACATCGTGCACGTCGGCTTCGAGGAGGCCCTCGGCCGCCTGAAGACCGTGCCGCAGCACCGCTACGACGAGGCCGCCATCCTCTTCGGCTGATCCGGGGCGCGCCGCCGCCGCTCGCGCGGCCCGCACCCGCGGGCGTAGCGTGACGGCATGACGTACCGCGCGCTCGTGGCCGAGCAGACCGTCGCCGACGACGGCACGACGGGCATCGAGGTCGCCCTGCGCGACCTCCCCGACGAGCAGGCGACGGGCGGTGCGGACGGGCCGGGCGACGGCGAGGTCCTCCTCGACGCGCTGTTCTCGAGCATCAACTACAAGGACGGCATGCTGCTGGGCGGTCGTCCGGGCATCGCGCGCACCAGCCCGCTCGTGGCGGGCATCGACGCCGTCGGCACGGTCCGGGCGAGCGGATCCGACGCCTTCTCCCCCGGCGACCTGGTCGTGCTCACCGGCGCCGGCCTCGGCGAGAGCCGCGACGGCGGGCTCGCCGAGCGCGTGCGCGTCCCCGCCGACGCCCTCGTCCGCGTGCCCGACGGGCTCGACGCCCGACGCGCGGCCGCCATCGGCACGGCCGGCTTCACCGCGATG
>NZ_JAVCVL010000014.1:0-31491 GCF_032917815.1 Clavibacter sp. MX14-G9D
GATCCAGCGGCGCGACCCGCACGAGGCGCCACGGCTCCTCGTCGACCCGCGCGCGCACGGTGAGGGCGTCGCCGGAGCGGCTCGCGCGGATGGTGACCAGCCGGCCGGACCAGCCCGGCACGGGCGCGAGCGACCAGTCGGACACGCCGCGGGTCACGACGGCGCCGAGCCCGTCCTCCCCGTCGCTGCGCTCGACGCCGGCCTTGATCCAGCTCTCCGCGTCGACCCGCACGAACGCGCCCGCCTGGTCGAACTGCTCCGCCAGGTCGAGGACGAAGGCGACCTCCACGGCCGAGCCCGGCGGCAGGGGCGCCAGCAGGGCGTGCTCCGTGTCGTGCACGAAGCCGTACGACGTGGTGCGCCAGGCGTCGCTGCCCGCGCGGGCCGTCACGTCCATGCCGTCCGAGTGGATCCGCACCGCCTCGGGCTCCGTGGTCCAGCGTCCGTCCGTCCAGGGCACGTCGATCATGCGTCGACGCTACGGGTCCCCGTGTCGCCGCGCGACCCGGCGTCGGGGCGAGGCGGGCAGCTCGGCGCGGTGCGCCTGGTCCGACGCGCCCGGACCGCGTCGACGCTCCCGGTCCGCGGCGCCCGGCCGCGAGGCGACCGTAGGCTCGTCCCATGCGCAGCCCGTACCCCGAGATCGACCCGTACGACACCGGCATGCTCGACGTGGGGGACGGCCAGCTCCTCTACTGGGAGACCTCCGGGAACCCCGACGGCATCCCCGTCGTCTTCCTGCACGGCGGTCCCGGGGGCGGTACCAGCCCCGCGCACCGGCGCCTGTTCGACCCCGCCCGGTACCGCATCGTCCTCGTCGACCAGCGCGGCTGCGGCCGCAGCACGCCGCACGTGTCGGAGCCCTCCGCCGACCTCTCCGTGAACACGACCTGGCACCTCGTCGCCGACCTGGAGCGGCTCCGCACGCACCTCGGCGTCGAGCGCTGGCTGGTGTTCGGCGGATCCTGGGGCTCGACCCTCGCGCTCGCCTACGCCGAGACGCACCCGACCCGCGTGACCGGCCTCATCCTCCGTGGCATCTTCACGCTGCGGGCATCCGAGCTCGACTGGTTCTACGAGGGCCCGGCCGGCATGGTCTACCCCGACGGGTGGGAGGCGTTCACCGCGCCCGTCCGCGGGGTCCCGCGCGGCGGGATCATCGCGGCGTACGCGGCGCTGCTCGCGGATCCCGACCCGGAGGTGCACGGGCCGGCCGCGGTCGCCTGGTCGACGTGGGAGGCGTCGGGCATCACCCTGCTGCCGAAGCCCGAGGTCGTCGCCCGCTTCGCCGAGCCGTCCTACGCGCTGGCCTTCGCGCGCATCGAGAACCACTACTTCACGCACGGCGGCTGGATGGAGGACGGCCAGCTGCTCCGCGACGCGCACCTGCTCGCCGGCATCCCCACCGAGATCGTCCAGGGCCGCTACGACATGTGCACGCCCGCGGTCACCGCCTGGGACCTCCACCGAGCGCTGCCGGAGGCGCGCTTCACGATGGTGCCGGACGCGGGGCACGCGTTCGACGAGCCGGGCATCCTCGACGCGCTCGTCGCCGCGACGGACCGGGCGGCGGAGCGGCTGGGGTGAGGTGCGGGCTGGCGGGGCTTCTGCGCGGAGCGGAGGCACGGGCATCCGCCGTCACGTGAGCGCATGGCAGCCGCAGGCCGCTCTCGGCTGGCGGATGGCCGCTAGCGGCTGACCAGCGTGTGCGCCACGTGGCCGGCGGGCTGCGCGAGCGTGGCCGCGGGAGCGGCCGCGGCGCCGACACCGCTCAGGACGTCGAGCGCGCGACGGAGCCGGGTGCTGGAGGTGTGCATCGTGTACGGGAAGTAGACGACCTCGACGCCGACAGCGGCGAACTCCGCCTCGAGCCGCTCGCCCTTGGGGGTGCCGCGCCAGTCGTCGCCCTTGAAGAAGACGTCGAAGCGCACGTCGCGCCAGGTGTCGAGCTTGTCGGACAGCGTCTCCGCGCGGGCCTCGTCGACGTAGCTGATGTGGCTGACGATCTCGAGGCGCTCGGCGAGCGGCACCACCGGGGTGATGCCCTTGTTGCGCTCGAGCATCTCGTCCGAGACGACGCCCGCGATCAGGTAGTCGCACTGGCTCTTGGCGTGCTTGAGGATGTTGAGGTGGCCGACGTGGAACAGGTCGAATGCTCCAGCGGCGTAGCCGATACGGGTCATGGCTCGTCGTGTCTTCTCGGGTAGACCGCGTCCGGGCGCGGGTACGCCGGGGGAGCGGGATCGGGTGCTGCCCGGTGCGGGTACGCCGGGTCGGATCGACCTGCTCCAGCGACGCGGGTACGTCGGCCGACCTGGGTGGGGGCGGCGGGGAGCGGGTGGATCTCCTCACGAGCATAGGTCGCGGGCTCCCGCCGTGGGAAGCGGGAGCCCGCGAAAGGGGGGTGGGCGTCCGGTCCGCACGACGCGGGCCGGGGCGGTCAGAAGGTCCCGACGTGCTTGACCCCAGCCAGCTGGCCGACGAGCGCCGCGATGGGCGCGGGCAGCGGGACGGCGGCGGCCGACGCCGGCGCGATGTGCTGCGCCATGTCCGCGGACGAGGTGCTCGACGGCGTCACGGTGTTCCGCCACGTCGTGCCCTTCGCCGCGGCGAGGGCCTCCGCGGTCTCGTAGCGGACGAGGGTCGCGTTGTCGCCCTGACCCCAGGCGACCATGGTGGGGTCCGTGGTCGCCACGCGCTTCGTGAAGAGGTTGCCCGTGATCACGAGGTTCCACCGGTCCACCGGGATGCGCGTCCTCTGGTCGAGCGCGTAGACGGAGAACCGGCCTCCGTTGGCGAAGACGTTGTCGCTCACGGTGATGTCGCGGGTGAGCCACGGGACGGTCGGGTCGACGGCCGGCTGCCGCGGATCCTGTCCCTCGTAGTCCGCGACGGCCTGCCGGCGCTCGTCCTGCAGGAGGGCGAGGCCCATCTTGGAGTTGCTCCCCATCGTGTTGTTGAAGACCTGCACGTCGCCGGTGCCGATGATCTGGATGCCCGTCTGGCCTCCCGTGGTGGAGTTGTCGGCGACGACGGCCTTCGCGGAGAGCTCGAGCTGGATGCCCGTGTACTCGTTGTCGTTCGAGGTGTTCCCGACGATCGTGATGTCGTAGCACGACTCGTCGAGCCAGATGCCGCTGCCGAAGTTGCGGCTGGTGTCGTTGTTCACGACCGTGACGTCCCGCGCACGGGCGATCTTGATGCCGCCGCTCACCGGGGCCGCCTTGAACCGCTCCGAGTTGTTCTGGGTGAAGACGCTGTCCTCCACCACGAGCCCGTACGAGTAGCCGGTGCTCAGCCCGAGCATGCCGCTGCGTTGGACGGTGAGTCGGGACACGGTCGCGTCGTTGTTGCCGAGCGCGATGCCGACCATCGCGTTGTCCTGGATCACGAGATCGCGGGCCGTCGCGCGGACGTTGTCGAACCGCAGGGCGCCGCGGTCCTCGTAGCTCGTCGCGTAGCGCCGGATGCCGATGCCCTGGACGGTGGCGTCCGCTGACTGGATCTGGAGCGCCTGGCGCAGGTCGCTGGCGCGGACCTCCTTGCCGATCGGGTTGGTGCCGATGCGGATGGTCTTCGCCGTCTCGTCGACGAAGAACGTGCCGGGCACGACCTGCGCGGCCGTCGCGACCTGCCGCAGCGGCGTGCCGGCGACGAACACCTGGTCCGTCCGCGCCGCCATGGGCGCCTCAGGGCGGACGAAGCGCGGGTTGTCGGCGACGCCCGCGATGGTCCGGGGGACCTTCACGGCCCATCCGCGGGCCACCCAGCTGGTACCGCTCTTCGTCCAGCCGGTCACCTTCGAGGACCCGTCGAGCCAGACGGCCTCGCGCGGGAACGATTGGATGGTCAGCGGCTTGTTGAAGGGCACGACGACGGCCTCGTGGTACGTCCCGGCGCGCAGGACGATCGTCTGGCCGGCCTTCGCCTTCATGACGGCGGCGGCGAGGGTCTTGAGGGGCGCGGCCTTGGTCCCGGCGGCGGTGTCCCGGCCGACGAGGGCGTTGACGTAGAGGGCGCCCGCGGGCGCGGGATACACGGCGGATCCGACCGGCGCGGAACCGCGCGGTCCGTACGACGTGGGCACGGCCGCCGGCGCGGGGGACGACGCGGGAGCGGGCGTCGGCACGGCATCTCGGGTCGGTGCGGGAGCGGAGATCGATGGCGTCGGCTGCGTCGCCGCGGACGGGTCGGCGGCGACCTGCGCAAGGTCGTCGAACGCCACGGTCGTGGGCCCGCTGTTGCTGCCGGACGCGTAGGACCAGACCCCGGTGCCGCCCGGTGCGGAGATGCGCGCCGCAGTGGCGTCCGTCGCCATGGCATGCCAAGCCGGCTTCGCCGTGCCCATGGGCCACGCCCGCACGGAGAGCGCCACCGGCGACGTCCCCGTGGCCTGCACCTCCACGTGCACGGAGGTGCCAGCTGCCGCCGTCCCCAACGCGACGGGTGAGCCGAGGTCCGTGGAGGAGCCGTCCGCTGCCGTCCTCGTGATGCTGACGCGCACCGCACCCGATCGCCCGAATTCGACCCGGCCCCGGTAGGAGGTCCCGTCCGGCTGTCGGCGGATCTCGAGCCCCTGGTAGAGGCCGAGGGGCGCAGTGCCCACGAGCGCGACCGTGGCGGCGACGGAGCCGTCGCGCATCGGGGCGTCGTCGAGGGACGCGGCGGCTGACGTACCCGCCGCGATGCCCGAGATCCGCGCGCGCGTGCCGTCCACGGAGAACGTGGCCCCGCGCTCACCTCGAAGGGTGTACGAGGCGCCTCCGTCGGCGGTGCCCCGCCCGACCGCGACTTGGCGAGTGAAGGTGTCGACGGGCATCGTCGACGCGGCGGCCGAGTCCACACCGTCGACGAGCATGCCCGTGGTGAGCGCGGTGACGGAGAACGCCGCGAGGGCGCCGTGGGCGATGCGGGACGTGGCCCGGATCCTGGTGTGCGGGTGACTGGTCATCTCGGTCCTCTTTCGCGACGCTCTGCTGGCGGTCACGAGTCCACGACGAGGTTCCGGAGGACGGCGGTGCGATGATCGGTCCCCCCGGGACGATCGCCACCATCTCGACGACGGGCGGCGGGGTTCGGGACCAGCTGCGCGCGGGCCCCCCGGCCCGACGCCTCCCGAGGTCCCCGTCGTCCCCGTCCTCGGGATGAGATGGCTCGATCCCCGAACACTATCCAGCCCGAGCCCCCGATGGGGGGCCCGAGGCGAAGTCAGTACCCCGCCGGCGGGGGATCAGTAGCGCGGGGCCGAGACCGCCGCCGCGAGGCGACGGACGAGCGAAGGACCCCGTCCACCGGACGGGGTCCTTCGCTCGGACGCGCGGGCGCCTAGAAGATGCCGACGCGCTTCACCCCGGACGGTTGCCCGAGCAGCCCGGCGATCCCGCTGGGCAGCGCGACGGCGAGGTTCGCGGCCGCCGTGAGATAGGAGGCCATCCCCGACACGGACGTGCTGGCCGTGGTCATCGTGTTCCGCCATGAGCCGTTCTTCGCCGCGGACAGAGCGGCGGGGCTCTCATAGCGGGCCAGGGTGGAGTTGTCACCCTGGCCCCAGGCCACCATCGTCGGGTCCGTCGTCGCGACCCGCTTCGTGAACAGGTTGCCCGTGATGGTGAGGTTCCACCGGTCGACCGGGATGTTCGTCTTCTTGTCGATCGCGTAGATGGAGAAGCCGCCGCCACTCGCGAAGACGTTGTTGCTGACGACGATGTTGCGGGTCAGCCACGGGACGGTGGAGTCGACGGCAGGGCGGCGGGGGTCCTGCCCGTCGAAGGAGGCGACCGCCTGGCGTCGCTCGTCCTGGAGGAGCGACAGCGCGAACTTGGAGTTGCCGCCCATCGTGTTGTTGAACAGCTGCACGTTGCCGCTGTCGAACAGGTTGATGCCGGTCTGGCCGCCGGTCGTGCTGTTGTCCGCGACGATCGCGGTATCGGACAGCTCCAGCTGAATGCCCGTGTACTCGTTGTCGTTCGAGTCGTTGCCCGTGACCGTGAGGTCGTAGCAGGACTCGTCGAACCACATCCCCGACCCGAAGTTCCGGCCGGTGTCGTTGTTGACGACCTCGACGTCGCGCGAGCGCGTGATCTTGATGCCGCCTGACACCGGCGCGGGCTTGAAGCGCTCGGCGTTGTTGCCGGTGATCACGCTGTCCCGCACCACCAGCCGGTACGCCGAGCTCGCGTTCACGCCGAGCATCCCGTTGCGCTGAGCGGTGACCCGCACGAGTCGAGAGTCGTTGTTCCCGAGGACGATGCCGACGGTGGCGGTGTCCTCCACGACCACGTCCTGCATCGTCGCGCGCACGTTGTCGAAGCGGACCGCACCACGGTCGTCATAGGTGGTCGCGTACCGGCGCACGCCTATGCCGCGGACCGTGGTGTCCGGCGCCTGGACCTGGAGGGCCTGGCGGAGGTCGCTGGCTCGCACCTCCTTGCCGCTCGGGTCGGAGCCGATGCGGATCGTCCCCGCGCCATAGTCGACGAAGAACGTGCCCGCGACCACCGCAGACGCGGATCCGACCTGGCGGAGCTGGGCGCCACCGAGGAAGACCTGATCCGGCCGGGCCGCGAGCGGCGCGGCGGAGTTCACGAAGCGCGGGTTGTCGGGGACCCCGGAGATCGCGGACGAGAACCGCGTGCCCCAGCCCGAGGCGACCCAGGTCGACCCGCTGCGGACGAAGGACGCGACGCGGCTGGAACCGTCGAGCCACACCGCCTCGCGCGGGTAAGCCTGGATGGTCACGGGCTTCTGATAGGGGACGACGACGGACTCGTGGTACGTCCCCCCACGCATCACGATGGTCTGCCCGGAGGAAGCGCGCGCGACCGCGCGGGTCAGGGAGCGCAGGGGCGCGTTCTGCGTCCCGGCGGCGCCGTCGTCGCCGGACGAGCTGCTCACGAACAACGCGCCCGACGGCACGGCATACGCGGCGGAGCCGACCGAGACGGAGCCCCGGGCGGTGCCGGTGCGGGGGAGCGCCGTCGGGGTCGGCGCCGGCGCCGGCGCGCTGGTGGTCGGCGTCGGCGTCGGGGTCGTCGTCGAAGGGGCGCCGCTGGCCAGGCCGTCGACCGCGAGCGTGGTCGACGTGGAGTTGCTGCCCGACGCGTAGGCCCACACGCCGACGGCTCCCGCAGTGGCGACGCGCGCCGAGGAGCCGTCCGAGACGGTGCTCTGCCAGCCGGGCTCCGCGGTCCCTGCCACCCAGGCCTTCGCGGAGACGGCGACCGGAGAGGTCCCCGTCACCTGGATCCTGACGGCGACCGTGGTCCCCGGCGCGAACGAGCTGGTCACGTCCGCGCTCCCCAGGGCGGTCTCGCGTCCCGCGTTCGACCGCGAGACGGCGATCCGCAGCTTGCCGGAACGTGTGATCTCCGCCTTGCCGCGGTAGGACGAACCATCCCCCTGACGCCGGACCTCGAGGGCCGGATACGCCGTGAGCGCGGTCGAGCCGACCAGGGTCAGCGAGGCGGTGGCCGTGGCGTCGAGGAGCGAGGAGCCGGCGAGGTAGGCGCCGGCGGACGAGCCGGCCGGGAGCGCGGCGATACGGCCTCTGCTCCCGTCCACGGAGAAGGCAGTGCCCTTGGCGCCGTAGGTGCTGTACGCGCCACCGGACTCGGCGATGCCCCAGCCGGAAGCGACCTGGCGGGAGAAGGAGTCGGTGCCGACGGCCGCCGAGGCCGGGGCGGCGGGAACGAGTGTGGCGCCGAGAGCGAGGGCGATGGCGGTGGTCGTGCCGACGAGGATCGCCGGGACTCGTCGGAGGAGGGATGAGGGCAGGGGGATGGGCATGTCGTTCCTACGGGTCGGCACATCGGAGCCCCTCCGCGCAGGCGGGGAGGTCAGACGATCGGTGTCGGCACGGGGGCCCGGTGCATGGCACGGGTCCCGCGATCGTCAGCGTCGCGGGCGGATCCCGCGGGGCATCCCTCGTGGTGAGCGAGGAGCCCCGCTGTCCCCGTCGGGTCCCGGGCTGGCGATGTGGCGACTCTATCCGTTCGTGCACTACCACTTGCCGTCGAGGCGACGGATCATGCCGTGCACCCCGTACGGGGGGTGGCCCCACCCCAGTTCGGGGGCGCATTTCTCCACGTGCGAGGATTATCGCGGTCCGGAGCGCTCCTCGGCGTGTCCTCGTTGCGAGCGGGGTGGACTCGAGACCAGGAGGGCACCCGACAGTGGCCGACCCCGAACGCGCATCGTCCTCCTCCCGACGCCTTCGGCGTCCGCGGGCGTCGGCGTCCTCGGACCCGGCCACGACGGTCGGCGCCGCCGCACATCCGGCCCTCCGCGCGGTCGCGGCCGTCGCGATCGTCCTCATCGCGTTCCGCGAGCCGGTGCAGCAGGGTCTCGAGGTCGGGCACGTGGCGGCGGTGCTCCTGGCGCCGATCTGGATCCCGGCGTTCCTCCGCCACCGCGGCGCCCCGGTGCTGGCCGGCCTCGTCGTGCTGTCCGTCGTCGCCGGCGCGTGGCTGACGGCGTCCTCGTCCGCCGATCATGCGACGTCCTCCACGGAGGGGGTGTCGGCGTCGGTGCTGGTCCTGGGCGTGCTCGGCTCCGTCGGCGTCATCGTCTGGGCGCGCACCCTGATGCGAGATGCATCCGTGGCCGTCTGGTTCGGCTTCGGCATGGTCGCCGGCATCAACCCAGGGTCGACCCTCTTCTCCACGAACCCGTGGAAGTTCGGCTTGTCCGTGCCCTTGGCGGTCCTGCTGCTCGCGCTTGCCTGGCGATCCGGCAGACGGTGGGTCGCCGTCGTCGTCCTGGTCGCGCTCATCGTGATGGCCGGCACCAACGACTCGCGGTCCGAGCTGGCGGTCCTCCTGCTCGTGCTCCTCGTGGTGCTGTGGGATCTACGGCCCGCCACCGGCCGTCGGGGGAGCGTGGTGTCGACACTGCTGGTGCTCGGGGGGCTCGCTGTCGTCGTCTACCAGGCCGGGCAGGCGCTCATCCTCGAGGGGTACCTGGGGGAGTCGACGCGGCAGCGCACCGAGCGCCAGCTCGACGAGGCGGGCTCCGTCATCGCCGGAGGACGTCCGGAGCTCGGCGCCGCCACTGCCCTGTTCCAGCACCACCCCTGGGGCTTCGGCTCGGGGACGCTCCCGAACCTCACCGACATCCAGGTCGCGAAGACCGGCATGGCCGCGCTCAACTACGACCCGGACAACGGATACGTCGAGAACTACCTGTTCGGCAGCTCCTTCGAGCTGCACTCGGTGCTCGGCGACCTGTGGACGCGCTTCGGGTGGGCGGGGATCCTGCTGACCATCGCGATCCTCGTCGTGCTCGTCGCCGCGGCGGGCACGGCGGTGACGCACCGCATGGCGGCTGCCCTCCTGGTGTACGTCATCGTCAAGTCATTGTGGAACATCCCGTTCAGCCCGCTGTTCAGCGCGGTGCCGCTGCTGGTCCTGGCACTCGGGCTGAGCCTCGCTCCCCCCGCGCGTCAGGCGGCCGTCGGCCACCGCTCGCCTAGAGTGAGCGCTGACCGCACCCGACCCGCACGGAGGACCCATGTCCGCGACGCCCGCTGACCCTGATCCCTCGCGGGGGGCGGCCCCCGGACGCCGACGCCTCATCGTGGCGATGGTGGCGATCCTCGTCGCCGTCGTGCTCATCGTCGTCCTCGTCGTCGCCTCGAGGGGCGGACAGGGCGCCCCGGGTCCGACCGGGACCGAGGCGCCCGCCTTCTCGTCCGATCCCTCGGCGACCAGCACGCCGGTGACGTCCCAGGACCCGCAGGAGGGCCAGGTGCCCCCGGCGGAGGCCGCTCCCGTGGCGATCGACGCGACCGCGGAACCCGTCCCCGGCGTCGTCACGTCGATCAGCGCCCTCGCCGCCGTCGACGGCGTCGCCGATGGTCCGGGCGAGGTCGCCGGACCGGCGCTGTCCTTCGACGTCACGGTCCGCAACGACACCGCAGAGCCGGTGTCCCTGGCGGCCACCGTCGTCACCGTCTCCACGGGCGAGGACCAGCTGCCCGCCGACGCCCTCTCGACGGGTTCCGTCCCGTTGCCCGCGGACGTGGCTCCCGGTGCGTCCGCGACCGGGACCTACGTGTTCACCGTGCCCGCCGACCGGCGGGACGATGTGCGGATAGCGTTCGACTACCTCGCGGGGACGCCCGTGGTGGTCTTCGCCGGCGAGGCGCCGCGCAGCTGACCTCCGGGGTCCCGCCGATCGGCGGGCGTCGTCGCCCACTCGCTCGTGATGTCGTGCCCCCCCCTGTAATGGGGTCTCACCCGGCTGTGGATCCGCCCATAGGCTCCAGCCAGCGCACCGGTAACCCGAAATGCCGGTGCCTTTACCCGAATGAGGCCTCACCATGGGCATTACCCTGCCCTCGCGCCTGCGTCCGCTCGCGCTCGCCACCGCCGCCGCCGTCATGGCCTCGGTATTCGTAGGCGTCCAGCCTGCTGTGGCAGACACCGTCCCCGTCGAACCCACGACCCCCGTCACCGTCTCCGCCGACGCCCTGCCCACCGTGCAGATCAACGGCGTCGTCTGGACCCAGAAGGTGGTCGGCAACGTCGTCTACGTGGGCGGGAACTTCTCCACCGCCCAGCCCGCCGGCTCCGCCGCAGGAGCCAACACCGTCCCGCGGTCGAGCATCCTCGCGTACGACATCCGCACCGGCGTGCTCATCAACTCCTTCGCACCGGTCCTCAACGGCCAGGTCAAGGCGATTGAGGCCTCGCCGGACGGCTCCCGCATCTACATCGGCGGTTCGTTCACGACCGTCAACGGCGTGAACAAGTACCGCATCGCTGCGCTCGACCCGGTCAACGGCCAGGTCATCACCTCCTTCACCGCCGGGACGAACGCTCAGGTCAACGCGATCGCCGCGACGGCCTCGACCGTGTACCTCGGTGGTGCCTTCACCTCGATCGGCAAGAGCGTGCGCACCCGCATCGCCGCGGTGAACGCGTCGAACGGCGTGGAGACGGCCTTCGCGCCTGTCACCAACGACGGCTCGGTCACCGCGATGGTCATCTCCCCGGACGCGCAGAAGCTCGTCGTCGGCGGCAGCTTCACGAGCCTCAACGGGTCGAACAACCCGGGCTACGGCCTCGGCGCCGTCAGCACCGCGACCGGGCAGAACCTGCCCTGGAACGTCAACAACCTGATCCGTAACGGCGGTAACCAGTCCTCGATCACGAGCCTCACCGCGGACGCCGACGGCGTCTACGGCACCGGCTACACGTTCGGCGCCGGCGGCAACCTGGAGGGCGCGTTCCGCGCCGATTGGGCGAACGGCGACACGACCTGGGTCGAGGACTGCCACGGCGACACGTACTCCGCAGCGCCCTTCGGCGACCAGGTCTACGTCGCCGGCCACCCGCACTACTGCGGGAACATCGGCGGCTTCCCGCAGACGGAGCCCACCTGGACCTTCTACCGCGGGCTCGCGTTCACGAAGAAGGCCACGCAGACCATCACGCGCGACCCCATGGGGTACTACAACTACGAGGGCACCCCTGCTCCGACCATGCTCGACTGGTACCCGGACATCAACGTGGGCACCTTCACCGGCCAGAGCCAGGGTCCCTGGAGCGTCGCCGCCGGCGACGGCTACCTCTCCTACGCGGGCGAGTTCACCCAGGTGAACGGCAAGCGCCAGCAGGGAATCGTGCGCTTCGCCGCGAAGTCGAAGGCCCCCAACACGCAGGGCCCCATCGACTCCGGAGCGGCCTTCAAGGCGACGGTCACGTCGCAGGAGTCCGGCACGCTGCGCGTCAGCTGGCCCGCCAACGCCGACCGCGACAACACGCGCCTCATGTACCAGGTGTACCGCGACGGCAACACCACGACCCCCGTCTACACGACCACGCAGGACTCGTCCCCGTGGAACCGCCCGGCCATGGGCTTCATCGATCGTGGTCTGACGCCCGGCAAGGCGTACAGCTACCGGATCCGGGCCACCGATCCCCTCGGCAACACCGTCATCGGCGACAGCGTCTCGGCCACCGTGACCAGCGACGCCCCGAGCCCCTACGTCGACGCCGTCCGCGCCGACGGAGCCGGGTCCTTCTGGCGCCTCGGCGAGGCCTCCGGCACCGTGAACTACGACTGGGCCGGCTTCGACGACCAGACCGCGGGCACGGGCATCACCCGGGGAGCAGCAGGAGCGATCCTCAGCGACTCCACCAAGGCGTCGACCTACGACGGCACCGTGAACGGCCTCTCGGTCTCCAAGAAGCTGATCTCCGGACCGCAGACGTTCTCCGTCGAGGCGTGGTTCAAGACGACCACGACCTCGGGCGGCAAGATCGTCGGATTCGGCAGCAACCCGTCCGGCACGTCCGGCAGCTACGACCGCCACATCTACATGTCGAACGACGGACGCGTGAACTTCGGCGTCTACCCGAACCAGATCCGCAGCCTCAGCTCCGCCACGGCGCTGAACGACGGCCAGTGGCACCAGGTGGTCGGCACGCTCGGCCAGGGCGGCATGCAGCTCTACGTCGACGGCGTCCGCGCGGGCTTCCGCAGCGACACGACGTCCGCGCAGGACTACAAGGGCTACTGGCGCATCGGCGGGGACAACTCGTGGGACGGCGGCCAGTTCTTCGCCGGTGCCATCGACGACGTCGCGATCTACCCGACCGCGCTCGACCGCCAGCAGGTGGACGCTCACTACGTGGCCTCCGGCCGACAGTCGCGACTGCCCAAGGCCCCGGCCGACTCCTACGGCGCACGCGTCTTCCAGGACAGCCCCGAGTCGTTCTGGCGGCTGGACGAGAAGGGCGGCACGGACGTCGCGGCGGACGCCAGCCCGACCGACAGCCCCGCGGCCTTCCGCGGAGGCGTGACGCAGGGCGTGCCCGGCGTCCTCACCACCGCTGGCAGCACCGCGGCGCAGTTCGACGGCCAGAGCGGGCAGGTGACCGGCACCCGCCGCATCTCCAACCCGCAGACCTACTCGCTCGAGCTCTGGTTCAACTCGACGACGAACCGCGGCGGCAAGCTGATCGGCTTCGGCGACAACCCGAACGGGCTGTCCGGCAACTACGACCGTCACGTCTACCTCCAGGACGACGGGCGCCTCGTCTTCGGCACCTACACGGGGCAGCTGAACACGATCACGTCGCCCGGCTCCTACACCGACGGCCGCTGGCACCAGGTCGTGGCGAGCCAGTCGTCCGACGGACTGAAGCTCTACGTGGACGGTGAGCTCATCGGCACCAACCCGCAGACGCAGGCGCAGGGCTACGACGGCTACTGGAAGCTCGGCGGGGACCCGACGTGGGGCTCCTCCAGCCCGTTCGTCGCGGCGACCATCGACGAGGCGGCCGTCTACTCGACCGCCCTCTCCGCCGCCACCGTCAGCCAGCACTACGCGCTCGGCCTCGGCACCAAGCCGAACGTCGCCCCCGTCGCGGAGTTCGGCGCTCGGACCGCGGACCTTTCCGTGACCGTGGACGGCTCGGCGTCGACCGACTCCGACGGCCAGGTCGCCTCGTACGCCTGGGAGTTCGGGGACGGCGCCACGGCGACCGGCGCCACCGCCACCCACGCCTACGGCGCAGCGGGCACCTACACGGTCCGCCTCACGGTGACCGACGACAAGGGCGCCACCGCGGTCAAGACCGCGGACGTCACGGTCGTGGCCCCGCGGGTCAACCAGGCGCCGACGGCCGCGTTCACGACGACGACGGACGCCCTGGCGCTCGCGGTCGACGGAAGCGCGTCCGCCGACGCCGACGGCCGCGTGTCCTCCTACGCCTGGAAGTTCGGCGACGGGGCGACCGCCAGCGGCGCCCAGGCGTCGCACTCCTACGCCGCGGCGGGGACCTACCCGGTCACCCTCACGGTCACGGACGACGAGGGCCTCGCGGCGGTCTCCACGACCTCGGTGACCGTCGCCGCCGCCCCGCCCGTCAACCAGGCGCCGACCGCGTCCTTCACCAGCACGGTGACGGACCTGGGCCTCGCGGTCGACGGCTCGGCCTCGGCCGACGCCGACGGCAGCGTGGCGTCCTACGCCTGGACCTTCGGGGACGGGGCCACGGCCAGCGGCGCCAAGGCGACCCACGCCTACGCTGCGGCCGGCACCTATCAGGTGCGGCTGACGGTGACGGACGACGCGGGTGCCACCGCGACGACCGTTCAGAGCGTGGTCGCCACCGCCCCCGTGGTGGTCGACGCGCCCCCGACGGCGTCCTTCACGAGCACGGTCTCCGGATCCACGGCATCGGTCGACGCCTCGGCGTCCACGGATGCGGAGGGCCCGATCTCGGCCTACGCGTGGGACTTCGGCGACGGCAGCACGGCGACGGGCCGCACCGCGACCCGCGTCTACGCCACGCCGGGGACGTACACGGTCACGCTGCGGGTCACCGACTCCGCGGGTGCCCAGGCGACCTCCACGGGCACCGTCACCATCGCTGCGCCGCCGGTCGCCGCCCCGATCGCCCGCGACGCGTTCGCCCGGACCGTGGCCAACGGCCTCGGCACGGCGGACGTCGGGGGCGCGTGGACCCGCTGGGGGACCGCCGCGAACCTCTCCGTCAAGGACGGCGCGGCCCGGTTCCTCCTGCCCACCACCGGCGTCACCACGGGTGCGACCCTGGACTCGGTCAAGCAGACTGCGGTGGACATGCGCCTCGACTTCACGCTGGACAAGGCCGCGACCGGCGGTGGCACGTACGTGTACGCGATCGGCCGACGCGTGTCGAACAACAACGAGTACCGCGCCGTCGTCCGCCTGGCGAACAACGGCACCGCCGCTGTCTCGCTGGTGGCGCACCGGAACTCGGGCACGGCGACCACCATCGCCAACGAGGTCCGCATCCCCGGGACCATCGCGGCGGGCACCGCGGTGAGCGTCCGCACGCAGGTGGTCGGCACGAGTCCCACGACGATCCGGGCCAAGGTCTGGGTCGCGGGGACGCCGGAGCCCCAGGCGTGGACCGTGCAGACGACGGACTCGTCCGCCGGCCTGCAGGCCGCCGGAGGCCTGGGCGTGCTGTCTTACGTCTCGGGATCCGCCACGAACGCCCCGCAGACGGTCACCGTCCGCGACCTGACGGCGTTCGCCCCCTGATCCGACCGGGATGCGGTCGCGAGGCCGCATCCCGCTCGGACGTGCACGACCCGCAGCGCGGCTCCCGGAGACCGGGGGCCGCGCTGCATCTCATCCACCGACTCCCGCACGCCGGGCCCATCAGGGAGCTCCCATGAAGATCACCGCCCTCCGTCGGCGCAGCCCCCGCCCCTTCGTCGTACAGCAGTCGTTCCCCACCCCGCGGCCCACCACGAACCCCTACCTCGTCATGCTCGGCCGCAGCATCGCGCGCCAGGAGGGCGTCGCGGTCCGCACGTTCTCGTGGACGAGCGCCCTCCTCCGCCCGTACGACGTGTTCCACGTGCACTGGCCCGAGATCCTGGTCTCCGGCCACAGTCCCCTGAAGCAGCTCGTCCGGCAGGGCCTCACCCTCGCGCTCGTGGCGCGCCTCGGCCTCACCCGCACGCCTCTCGTGCGGACGCTGCACAACCTGGAGCTGCCCGACGGCATCTCACGTCGCGAGACGCTCCTGCTCCGCCTCCTGGAGCGGCGCACCACCCTCTGGATCCACCTCAACGAGGACACACCGGAACGCGAGGACCGCCCCCACGAGACGATCCTGCACGGGCACTACCGAGACTGGTTCGCCGCGCACGCGATGGCGGCGCCCGTCCCGGGCCGCATCGGCTACTTCGGCCTCATCCGCCGCTACAAGGGCGTCGACCGGCTGCTGCGCGCGTTCCAGGGCATGCCCGGCTCGGCATCGCTTCAGGTCGGCGGACGGCCGTCGTCCTCCGAGCTCGCCGCGACGCTCACGGATCTCGCTCGGGGCGACGAGCGCATCGCCCTCGACCTGCGGTTCCTCGACGACGCGGAGGTCGTGGACCTCGTGCGCCGGTCGGAGCTCGTGGTCCTGCCGTACCGGGAGATGCACAACTCCGGTGGTGCGCTGACCACCCTGTCCCTCGACCGGCCCGTCCTGCTCCCTGCGAACCGCGTCAACGACCGCCTGGCCGCGGAGATGGGGGATGCCTGGGTGAACCGGTACGAGGGCGAGCTGACGGCGGAGCACATCATCGGGGCATTGGCACGGGTGCGCGCGCTCGGCCCGGACGCGCGACCGGACCTCGGCCGACGCGAGTGGCCGGAGGCCGGAGCCCGGCACGTCGCCGCCTACCGCCGCGCCGTCGCCCTGGCCGGACGACGCCCGCGCGCATGACCCCTCGTCAGGCCGGCGGGCGGGCGTACTCGCGATGCGCGTGACCCCACGCACCGGAGACGATCCCGGCGCCGCGTGCCATCGTGCGCACGCCCCGGGCACGACGGCCGAGGCCGAGACCGACGGCGCCCGCGGCGACGCTCGCGAGCCCGCCGACCATCCGGACACCGCCCCGCGCCGTCAGGGAGGCTCGGGCGATGGCCCGTTGCCGCGGCGACGCCGCGAGGGCGAGCGTCGTGCGGCTCCAGCTGTTCCCGCTGCTCAGCGCGCGGAGCACGACCCAGCGGTGAGTGATGCGCGCGCGGGGGACGATGTCGAGCACGCGCGCCTCGGCCGCCCAGACCATCGTCCCGCCGTGCGCGACGATGGACCTCGTGAACAGCGTGTCCTCGCCCCCGGTGGCGCCGAAGCCGGCGTCGAACCGGAGGCCCCATGCCCGCACGCGACGGAGGTCGATCAGGATGTTGTTCGTCGCGGCGACCTCGATCGCCGTCCCCGTCGTCGGACGACGGCGCTCGAAGAAGCGCCCGGCCCGGATCCACGCATCGGGTTCGACCTCGAAGCGGGACTCGACCGGCCCGGCGACAGCGGTCGCGCCGCTCGTCCGCCACGTGCCGAGCAACGCCGCGAGCCAGCCGGCGACCGGGCGCTCGTCGTCGTCGATGAAGACGAGCAGGTCGACGTCGCCGGCCTCGTCGAGTGCGCGGTTCCGCGCGGCGGAGATCCCCGGCTCGGGCTCGTGCGCGTACATGACGGGGACGGGCGCGTCCGCGGAGACCCGCCGGACGGCGTCGCGCGCGCCCGCGTCCGGGTCGTTGTCGACCACCACGATGCGCACGGCCGAGCCGCGATCGTGCACGGCGCGAGCCTGCTCCGCGAGCAGAGGCAGGACGGCGACGATGTCGCGGGGCCGCCGGTACGTCAGTACCGCGATCGCGATGCTCGGCGACCCATCGGCACCACCGCTCCCCGGGGTCGCGTTCGCGGGCGCAGGGCGGGCTTCGGAGCTCATACCCCCATCATCCCAGCGGCGAGGGCGGGGGACGGCGGACGCCCCTGCAGCTCGCCGCCCGGCGAGGTCCGCGGCCGAGGCGCTCCCACCCACACCCGAATCCGAACCCGAACCCGCACCCGCACCCGCACCCGACGAGAGGATCCGCGATGACGGACCGTGACATGTCCCCCTTGGCCGTCGTGGTCGTGAACTACGGCTCGCATGCGCTGCTCGAGGCGAACCTGGCCCCGCTCTCGCGGGCGTGCCCGGAGCTGGCCGTGGTGATCGTCGACAACCTCAGCACACCCGGTGAGAGGGTCGCGGTCACTGCACTGGCGGAGGCGGAGGGCTGGCACCTGGAGCTGCCGGAGGGAAACGAGGGGTTCGGCACGGGCATGAACCGCGGAGTGTCCCGTGCGGCCTCGCTCGGGCGCACGCACGTCCTGCTGCTCAACCCGGACGCGCTCATCGAGCCGGAGGCGGTGGCGGCCCTGCTCGCCGCCAGCGGGCGCTCCGGTGACGCCATGGTGGCCCCGCGCATCCTCCGCCCGGACGGGACGCTGTGGTCCGCGGGGTCGGACCTGTACCTCGGCGACGGGCGCATCCGCTCGCGTCGACGCCGGGTCGAGGGCCCGGGTGTCCGCATCGAGCCCTGGCTGAGCGGGGCCTGCCTCCTCCTCCCCGTCTCGCTCTTCCGACGGGCTGGGGGCTTCGACGACGAGTACTTCCTGTACTGGGAGGACGTGGACCTCTCGCACCGCGTGACCGCCGCGGGCGGACAGCTCGAGCTCTGCGACGACGTGTCGGCCGTGCACGCCGAGGGCGGCACCCAGGGCGAGGGCGGGCAGTCCGCCGGGCAGGCCAAGTCGACGACGTACTACTACCACAACGTCCGCAACCGCATGCTGTTCGCCGCCCGACACCTGGACCTCGCCGACTTGCGCGCATGGCGCCGCAACTCGCCCCGTGTCGCGTGGGAGATCCTCCTCCAGGGTGGACGGCGCCAGCTCGTGGAGTCCCGTGCACCGCTCGCGGCCGCCCTCCGGGGGCTGCGCGACGGCGACCGCATCGCCCGCCGCGAGCTGCGACGACGATCCGGGCGAGGTTGACGCAGCGGCGGCTCAGACGCCGGACTGCGGCTGGAGCCCGATGAGGTCCGCGAGACCCGCCGCGAGGTGCGCCGTGCCGACCCGCGTCTCGACATCCCGGCGCCCGGCCTCCCCGTAGCGGGCGGCGCGAGCAGGGTCGCGCAGCAGAGCCAGGACCGCGTCGGCCATCGCATCGGGGTCGCCGACGGGCGTCAGGAGGCCCGTCCGTCCCGGATGCACGTAGTCCTCGACCCCGGGTGTGCCGGTCATGACGACCGGTCGTCCCGTCGCCATCGCCTCCAGGCTCACGGTCATGCCGGAGACGTGCAGGTTCTCGCGCGTCGCCACCGCGACGACGCTGGCGCGCGCGTAGAGGTCGGCGAGCTCCGAGTGCGTGAAGTACGGCACCTTGCGGATGCCCTCGGGGGCGTCGACGTCGGACGTGCTCTGGACGACGATCTCCGCCTCCGGCACCGCTCGGTGCACCCGGGCGAGCGCGGCGAAGAGGGTTGCCGGGTCTCGGTCGCGGTCCCCGCCCACGCTCACCACGCACGGACGCGTCGGCATCGGCCGCGCCGGGTAGAACCCTCCGTCCACGCCGAAGGCGAAGAAGCTGACGGGGGGCCCGTCGACGCCGACGAACTCGCGCAGCGGCTCCACCTGGCCGCGGCTGATGACCCACAGCCCGTCCATGCGACGGAGGACGTCACGCATCCGCCCGACGTCCTGTCCGCGGGCCAGCATGTCGGTGACCCAGATCACCCCGGTGTACATCTCGCGGTGCGGTCGGGTCAGGAGCATCCGACGAGCGGCGTTCTCGTCCCAGGTGATGCCGATGTCCCGGGGTCCGGTGCCGGTCCGCGCCACGGGGCGCGAGCGCAGGGGAGCGATGCGGTCACGGAGCGATGCGACGCGGGACGGTGCCTCGAGCGAGGCGACCCGCACGTCCGCGTCGTATCCCCGGAGGGCATCGAGTCCGTAGGGCCACTCGCCGGGGACCTCTCCAGCGGCGTGCCGTTCCCGCCAGCGGCGGAGGTCGCGTTCGACGGGGAAGAGGACCTCGACCGAGGGGCGGGCGGAGTCAGCGGTGGCGGGCATGTGACCTCTTGTCGGTGGGCCGGGCGTCGGGGGACGACGGGGCGTCAGAGCGGGGCGGAGGGGTTCGTGACGCGAGCGGCGGTCGCTGGCTGCGCGCCAGGGGCTCCGTCGTCGCCGTCGCCGTCGTCGGACACGACCGTCGCGGCCTCCTGCTCCCCGCGTCGGCGTCGCAGGTCGCGGGAGACGTAGACGAGGTTGGGGACGACCTGGCAGACGGCGACCGAGATCGAGGACCCGATGACGGGGCCGGCGGCTCCGGCCACGCCGATGAAGTACCAGGAGAGCCCGAGGTTCATGGGCACCATCACGAGCACGGGCACGACCTGGAACACGAGGCCGCGCTTGTCCGTCATGTACATGCCGACCGGGTACTTGGCGGCCTGGAGCCCGACGAACACCACGAAGGCGATCACCAGCGCTGGGTCGAGGGCTATGGCACCGTCCGAGACGAAGGCGGCGATCCACGGCGACGCGCCAGCGAGCGCACCGCCCAGCAGCAGCCCGCCGAGGAGGAACCAGAGTGTCGGAGCGGTCGGCGACTCGACGCGGTGCGCCGACCGGGCGCTCGCGTAGATGGGCCAGAGCGCGAGGCCGGCCGCGGCGATGGTCTGGAGCACGATGCCGAAGAGCTGCGACGCGAGGTTGTACTGGGCCAGCTCATCCGGACCCGCCAGGTGGCTGAGGAGGAGGCGGCCGGTCTGCATGGCCACGGGGAGGGCGACCATCTGGACGAGCATCGGCCAGGCGAGGCCGATGGCGGGCACGCCCGGATAGCTCCGTATCCGGGGGATCGCACGGACCGCCTCGCCGAGCTGCGGGCGGAGGGCCCGAGCGGCGACGATCAGGCAGATGACGGAGACCAGGGCGTTCGCCCCGTAGGACACGACCGCGAGGTAGGTGCCGGCTGGCACCGCGAGGACGACGAAGGCACCGATGACGAGGAACATGACCGGAGCGACCACGGCTTGGCTCGCGACCTGCACGTTGGTCCGCTTCAGCCCGACGAGGATGCGCTGACCGACCGTCAGCGGGATCACGAGCCCGAATACGGCGAGGCAGAGGAAGGCGGCGATCTCGCCCCCGCCCGACATGAGGCCCTCGCCGAGGAGCGCCGGCCACCAGCCCAGCAGCGTGATGGCGAGCGACACGAACGCGATCACGCCGCCGGAGACGAGGAGGATGCGGAACGCGGTGACGATGGCGCGCTTCACCTGGTCGTCGGTCCTCGGCGAGCTCGAGCCGGCGACCGCGTTGATGACGACGGCGGCGATCCCGAGGTCGGCGAACGGCAGCAGGGTGGGGAAGGTGCTGAGGAGCCCGTACTGCGCGTAGGCGTCCGTGCCGAAGGACTGGATGATCATGCGGCTCGTGAGGATCCCGAGCACACCGGACAGTGCCATGACTCCGACCTTGACGGCCGCGGTCGATCCGACGGCGGACGCCAGCGACGATCCGCCTCCGCCGCGTCGGCTCACGATGCCCGTCCCGCCGGGACGTCGGCCGCGAACAGGACGTCGTCCGCCGCGAGGCGGCCGTCCCGATGCGGAAGCGCGCTCAGCACCGCGTCGCGGGCCACGGGCGCGTCGAGGCGGTCGACGAGCACGGCAGCCAGCTCGGAGGGGGAGGACGGATCGGCCGTGACGCCGTGTCCCAGTTCGCGGAGCCAGTCCGCGAGGCCGGTCTCGGTGGTGGTGACGATGGTGCAGCCGTGGGACAGGCCCTCGACGATCGGGAGCCCCACCTGCTCGCGCCACGTCGGGCTCGGCTGGGAGGGGAGCGTCAGCACGGCCGACGAGCGCATGGCCGCGTGGATGCGGGAGCGCTCGGGGTCGACCTCGAGCACGATCGAGGGATCGCTCGCCGCAGCGGCCGCGACCTCGGCCTCGAGGGGGCCCTTGCCGAGGATCCGCAGCACGGCGTCGGGCCGGGCGTCACGGACGGACGGCCATGCGGCGAGGAGCACGCGGATGCCCTTGCGCTCGCTGAGTGCGCCGACGAAGACGACGCTGCCGGGATCGGCGTCGCTCGGCCGGGCATCGTGCGGCTCGGGGAGAGCCAGCACCAGCTCGGCGGACGCATCCGCGCGGGAGCCCCCGAGGACGGCCCGGTAGACCTCCTGCGCGCCCGCGGTCCCGTAGACGATGCGGTCGACGCGGCGCATCGCCCAGCGCGCGAGGAGGCGCTCACCCGTCCGCCGGAGGCGGGACCTGAGCCGCGGACCGACGGGGGCGTCGAACGGGTCCGCGTTGCCGATGGCGTAGGTGACGACGGACGTCCGCGGACGGCCGACCATGCGACGCATGCCCACCGCGGCCAGCGCGACGGCGGTCGCGGGCAGGCTCGAGAGCATGAGGGGCTCATTGACCTCGAGCACGCGCACGTCCGACCTAAGGAGGACGAGGCCCGCGCGGAGGCGGCCCGCCTGGACGAGGTCGAGACCCCGCGCGGCATCGTGGTCGAAGTCGTACCGCGTGACCCGGTAGAGGATGCTCGCCGGCGCGAGCTGATGGGCGCGCTCGAGGTGCGCGGTGCGCAGCGACTCGTAGAGGCGGACCCGCGAGGACCGCAGCGCGGGGACGGAGGACGCGGTCATCGGCTCCGTGTCCTCGTGCGGCGGGGGAGGGCGGGCTGCTCCTCCACGCGGGCGCTCCGGGGAGCGGGTACGGCGGTCTCGGACGACGCCTCCGCGGCCGGGTCGACGGCAGGGGTCGCGGCGTCCTCCGGGGTGATGGCACCCTGCGGGCTCGTGGCCGTGGTCTCGTCCGGAGTCGGGGACGCGGCGACGCCGGCGGTGGGGTCCGCGGGAGCCGGGGCGGTGGCGGGAGCGCTCACGGCGGTGGGCATGGACGTGGCGACGGGCGCGCCGTCCGTGCTCACCGGTCCGTAGTACGTCGTGTGGCGGGACGGCGCCACCCGCGTCAGCACCACTCCCAGCGTGCGGGCGTTCACCCCGTCGAGGGCGTCGGCCGCCTCCGCGAGCTGCGCTCGGCGCGTGGTCCGCACGCGCGTGACGAGGAGGGCGCCGTCCGTCAGGTGGGCGAGGGTGAGCGCGTCGGCGGCCGGGAGGATGGGCGGGCTGTCGAGGACCACGAACTCGTACCGTGCGGTGAGGTCGGCCATCAGCGAGGCCATCGCGGCCGAGCCGAGGAGCTGGTTGGGGTTCGGGGGCACCGAGCCCGAGGTCAGGACGTGGACGCCGGACGCCCACGGCTGGACCGCGTCCTCGATCGAGGCTGCGCCGACGAGCACGGTGGTCAACCCGACCACGCCCTCGAGGCCCGTCTGGTCCGCCACCGTCGGGCGCCGCAGGTCGGCGTCGACGAGGAGCACCCGGTCCGAGTGCTCGCCGAGCGCGAGGGCCAGGTTCACCGCGGTGGTGGTCTTGCCCTCTCCGGGGAGCGCGCTGGTGACGGCGATCGAGCGGATCGGGGTGTCGACGTCGGCGAACTCCAGGTTCGTCCGGATGCGCCGGTACCCCTCGGCGGCGGCGCTGTGGGGGGCGGCGAGGAGCGTGACCCCGTCCGCGCGGTCGCGACGCTCGACGGAGCCGATGACGGGAGCCTCCGTGACCCGCTCGACGTCGCGCTCGGTGCGGATCCGGGTGTCGAGGATCTGGCGTGCCAGGGCGTAGACCACGCCGAGCGCGAGGCCCGCGAGGATCCCCGTCAGCGCGATGAGCCGCGTGTTGGGGCTGATCGGATTGCGGGGCACCTGTGCCTCCGCGACCGTGGTCAGGGCGATCGACGGGTCACCGCCAGCGCTCTCGGGCGCGAGCTCGCCCGCGACGTCCGCGAGCGAGTCGCTCACCGCATCCGAGAGGCGGGCCGCCTGCTCCGGGGAGCTGTCGGTCACGGACACGTCGATGATGACGGTGTTGAGGGGGGTGTCGACGGTGACCGACCGCGCCAGGGCAGTCGGCGTCACCTCGAGCCCGAGCCGCGCGATGACGGGCTCGAGCACCGCGGGGGTCGTCGCCAGCTGGGCGTACGACTGGACCAGGTTCTGCGAGAAGGTCGAGCCCTGCACGAGCTCCGTCGTGGTCTGTCCCTGCGTGCTGGAGACGAAGACGCTGCTCGTGGAGCGGTAGCTCGGCGAGAGCGTGCTCGCGTAGCCGTACGCGGCGCCCCCGCCGACGAGCCCGAGCGCGACGATCGTGATCCATCGTCGTCGGAGCGCTGTCCAGTAGTCGTGCGGATCCATGTGCCCGCCCCCCGTCTCTCGTGTCGTGATCAAGTGTGTGCCGTCCGCTTCCCGGCGGGCGTGCGATGGACCGCTCTCCGCGGCCCCCGTTCGGGAGCGGCGGGAGCGGCCCGGGATGCGCTAGCGCCGCTTCGCCGCGCTGAGCATCGCGCCCACCGACCGCGCGATGCGCTGCCGGTAGAGCTCGGGTCCGTGCCGGTGTTCGGCGCGGAAGCGGTCGCGGATGGCCCGGGCGCGGAACGCGTCCCAGTCCGTCGCGATGTCCTGGAGGGCGTCCGCGAGCGCGGCGGGGTCCGAGGGCGGCACCAGCTGCGCCGACTCGTACCCGCCTGCGGCCTCGCGGAGGCCGGAGGTGTCGCTGACCACCACGGGCCGTGCGGCCAGCAGCGCCTCGACGGCGGTGTTGCCGAACGGCTCGTCGACGCGCGACGGCACGACGCAGGCGTCGGCGGCGGCGAGGAACGGGGTCACGTCGGCGTGGAAGCCGTGCAGGGTGACGAGGTCCTCGAGCCCGAGCACGCGGATCGTCGTGCGCAGCTGCTCCTCGTACGCCTCGTAGCCGGGGAATACGGCGCCGACGATGTCGAGGGTCGCGAGCTCCCCGCGGTCGCGGAGCTCGACGATCGCCTCGACGGCGACGTCCACGCCCTTGCGGTCCGAGAGGCGGCCGACGTACAGGACCCGGAGGCCCCCGTCGAGCGTCTCGCGCGCCGGCACGACGTCCGCGGGGCCGGGGACGCCGTTGTAGACGACGTCGGTGCGCCGGGCGACGCGGGGCAGGGCCTTCGCGAGCACGTCGACGCTGTACCGGCTGTTGGCCACCACGCTCGTGGCGAGCGCGAGCGGCAGGGCGAGCGCCGTGCCGACGGTGCGCGACGCGGATCCCTCGGCCTCGTGCACGTGGCAGAGGACGGGGCGGCGCGTGAGACGGCCGACGAGGACCCACAGCGGGATCGTGACGGTGTTGACGTAGACGGCGTCCGGACGGACGCGGCGCACGAGGCCGATGCCCGCGGACAGCCCGCGGACGGACTGGCCGACGAGGGCCGCGAAGCCGCGGGGACGCAGCATCGACTTCCGCAGGACGGGCGTGGGCGCGTGGTGCACGACCGCGCCGACGCCGATGAGCGCGTCGACGAGCGGGCCGTCGGAGGGGAGGGTCACGACCGTGCGGGCGCCCGCGGACACGAGGCCCGCGACGGACTCGAGGAGCACGCGGTCGGATCCGTACAGCTCGGCGCTCGGGTGCGCGACGAGGACCGTGCGGCCGCGGAGGTCCGCGCCCTCGTCGTCGGCCTGCACGAGGGCGTGCTCCGTGCCGGCGAACGCGGTCACGCGGTCACCCGGGCGGCGGGTGCGGCGGTCGACGCGGCGGCCGCGGCACGACGCGCGTCGAGCGCGCCCATGTCGCGGAACCACTTGACCGACGCGAGCGCCAGGTGCCCGGCGTTGGCCAGCATCATCAGCGTGTATACGGCGAGGAAGACGACGGGGGCGCCGAGCAGCGCGAACACGATGCAGAGGAAGCCGTAGTCGGTGGGGATCACGAGCAGCGAGCGGAGGAGCGTCGAGCGGCCGGCCTCGGGGGCGGTGGCGCCGGTGACGGCGTGCACGCGCTTCAGCTGGTCGTTGAGGATCATCGCGAAGAAGCTCGCCGCGGCGACGATCGCGTAGGCGATCGGCACGAGGAGCCACAGGTCGGAGTCCGTGGCGGGCCAGCGGAACATTGACACGAGCACGGCGAGGTGCAGCGATGAGATCTTGATGCAGTCGACGACGTGGTCGAGCCACTCGCCGGACAGCGAGCCGCCGCCGCGGAGGCGCGCGACCTGGCCGTCGGCCGAGTCGAACGCGTAGCCCACGGCGAGCAGCAGCCAGACGGCGATGCCGACCCACGCGGCGGGCTCGACGAGCGCGAGGATCGCGATGCCGCTGAACGTGAAGGCGGCGCTGATCGCGGTCACCTGGTTTGGGGTGAGGCCCGCGCGGAACGCCCAGGCGGCGAGGAGCCGGCCGGCGGGCCGGTTGACGCGGATCGAGTACGCGGGGGCGCCACGGGCCGCCTTCTTCTGGGCGGAGGCGAGGCGGCGGACGACGTCGAGGTACGACTCCGTCCGGGCGTCGGTCGCGGCGGTCATCGGCTCTCCTCGAGGAGGAAGGAGGTGCGGGTGGCGTCGCTCGCGCGCAGCTCCGGCTCCCAGCGGGTGGCCGAGCGGACGCCGCGGCTCATGCCGCGCGTCGAGTAGCCGCGCGTCATGCGGGCGGCGAGCTCCTCGTAGCCGTCGGCGATCGCGTCCCAGTCGTACGTCTCCTCGGCGCGCTCCTGCAGGCGGGCGCCGATCGCGGCGGCCTCGTCGGCCGCGGCCTCCGCGCCCTCGACGAGGGCGGCCACGCCCGCGGCGTCGGACCAGAAGCGGCCGTCGTCGCCGAGGACGTCGCGGTTGAAGACGTTGTCGTTGGCGAGCGTGGCGGTCGCGGCGCCCATGGCGCGCAGCAGCGACGGGTTGGTGCCGCCGACCGAGTGGCCGTGGATGTAGGTGAGCGCGTGGGCGTAGAGCTGGTCGAGCTGCTCCTGGTCCCACACCCCGCCGAGGCGCTGGATGCGCGGGTCGGCCGAGGCGACCTGCTCGATGCGGTCGGTGTACGCGGCGGAGTACGGCGCGGATCCGACGACGACGAGCGGCAGGGTCGCGTCCGAGGCGGTGTACCCGTCGACGATGACGTCGACGTGGTTCTCCGGCTCGAAGCGCGCGACGACGAGGTGGTAGCCGCCGGGCTCGAGGCCCAGCTCCGCGAGGCGGTCCGACGCGGGGTCGCGGAGGATGTTGGCGCCGTAGGTGAGCAGCTCCGTGGGGATCCCGAACTCGTGGTCGTAGTAGTCGGCGATGCCCTGCGCGTCCGAGATGAGCGCGTCGGCGTCCTTCACGGCCATCTGCTCGGCGATGCGGTAGTACCTCTTGCCCATGCGGCCCCACTTGCCGCGCTTCCACTCGAGCCCGTCGACGTGGACGGCCGTGGCCGTGCCGCGCGAGCGGATGAGGGGGACGAACGGCGCGTTGGCGGCGTTGAACACGAACGCCGCGTCCTGGTGCCGGCCGAAGGCCAGGTGGATCGCGGACAGCGCGGTGTGGCTGAGCGTCTCGATCGACTTGGTCTTCAACGCGGGCAGGTGCACGAGCTTCATGCCGAGGTGGGTGCGGGGACGCGGGCGGTTCGTGGAGCGGCAGTAGACGGTGACGTCGTGGCCGCGGGCGGCGAGGCGCTGCCCGATCTCCTCGATGGCGGTCTCGAATCCGCCGTACGCGGCGGGGACCCCCCGGGTCCCGACCATGGCGATGCGGAGTCGGCGCGGTTCGATCGTTGACATGCTAGTAAGCCCCCACGGGTCGGGTGAGCACACGGAAGGTGCGCCACATGATCATGACGTCGCCGGTCAAGGACCAGTTCTCGACGTAGTACAGGTCGAGCCGGACGCTCTCGTCCCAGCTCAGGTCGCTCCGGCCGTTCACCTGCCACATGCCGGTGAGGCCCGGCTTGATGAACAGACGGCGGTGCACGTGGCTCTCGTAGCCCATGACCTCGGTGCGCAGCGGCGGGCGCGGCCCCACGAGGCTCATGTCGCCGACGAGGATGTTCCACAGCTGCGGCAGCTCGTCGAGCGAGTAGCGGCGGAGCACGGCGCCCACGCGGGTGACGCGGGGGTCCTTCCGCATCTTGAACAGCGGGCCGGATCCCTCGTTGGCCGCCGTCAGCGCCGCGAGCTCCGCCTCGGCGGTCACCCGCATCGAGCGGAACTTCAGCATGTGGAACTCCTGGCCGCTCTTGCCGACGCGCTCCTGGCGGAAGATGGCGCCGCCGGGGCTGTCGATGCGCACGACGATCGCGAGGACGAGCATCACGGGCGCGAGGATCACGAGCGCGACGCCGGCCACGGCGATGTCGAGGGCCCGCTTCATCACGTGCTTGCCGCCCTCGAACTGCGGGATCTCCACGTGGATGAGCGGGAGGCCCTCGACCGGGCGGAAGTGGATGCGGGGACCGGCGACGTCGGTGAGCCGCGAGGCGAGCACCAGCTCGATCGACGAGCCCTCGAGCTCCCAGCCGAGCGTGCGGACGGCGTTGCTGCCGGCGCGGGGCTGGCTCGCGACGATGACGGCGTCGGCGGCGGTGCGGGCGGCGGCGGCGGCGACGGATCCGAGGTCCGAGACGACGGGGATGGTGCGCCCGGCGACCTCGAGGCCGTCGAGGTGGTCGTCGATCGCGACGCCGACGACCGTGTAGCCGGAGGCGGGACGCAGCAGGATCTGCGCGGCCACGTCCTCGACGTCCGCCCGGCTGCCGACGACGACCACGCGGGAGAGGTGCGCGCCCTGCATGCGGCGGCGGATGAGCCACTGGCGCCAGCTCCACCGGGCCACGAGCAGCGCCACGACGCCGAGCGGGAAGGCGATGACGACGTAGCCGCGGGCGATGTCGACCTTGAGGAGCAGGAAGCCGATCGCGAGGGCGCCGAACGTGATGGCGGACGCGTTGACGACCCGCTTGTACTCGGAGACGCCGACGCCGACGATGCGGGCGTCGCGGGTGCGGAAGGCGCCGAGCACGGCGATCCACGCGCCGATGACGACGACGGAGACGATCCCGTAGTCGAGCTGCACCGCGCCGGCCTCGACCGCGGCGTCGGCGGTGCCGAAGCGCGTGAGCTGCGCGACCAGGACGGTCGCGACGATGATCGCCCAGTCGCTCGCGATCAGGCGGGTGCGGTAGTCACGGGCCCAACGGCGGCCCGAGGGCACGGCGGGGGCGGCCGGCGCGACGCCGGATCCGATGATCGGGCGGTGCGCGGAACGGCGCTCGGCGCGCACGCGGGTGCGGTCGCCCCGGGTCGCGGGGCGGTTCCTCGTGGTGCTCATCGCGTGCCGAGCAGCGCGTCGAGCCGGCGAGGGGTCTCGGAGGTGCGGGTGGATGCGGGGAGGCGCGGCCGACGGGCTCGGTCCAGCGCCGATGACGGGTTCATCGGGTGAGTGCCTGCGTTTCGGGTTACAGGTGGGTGGTGCGGGGAGGTCGGCGCGGCGATCCTGGGTAGGGGATCGACGGAGCCGTCGTGCGAGGGGCTGCAGCGGTTCGTGCCGGGTGAGCACGTGGACGGCCGGTGTCCGCCGCGGGTACGGCATGTGGACGATCGTCTGCTGCTCCGACAACCATAGGAGGTGACGGCCTCCGGGCGGCTTCCCCACTTCGGGGGGCGGTCGCCCCCCGCGTCCCCCCTCGCCCACCACCGCCCCCACCGCCGACGCCCCCGCGGCGACCGGCACGACGGCCTCGCGCCCCGCGTGCGACACCCGCACGTCGCCCGCGAAGGCGGTGACGGCCACGCGCCCGGCGGCGTCCGTGCGGAGGGTCGTCGGCGCCAGGCGCCACTCCTCCCGGATCAGCCGGCGCAGCGCCTCGTAGGACGGCTTCGGCGTGCCGTCCGCCCGCACGAGCCCGCCGGGGGCGTTCAGCCACATGCCGTCGTCGGTGAGGCCCCAGTAGGTGATGGCCGCCACGGCCGGGTGCCCGACGAGGGAGCGGTAGTGCCGCTCGATCTCGTCCGCCTGACGCTCCTCGCCCGCCGGGGTGGACGGCCAGCTCTGCACCTGGAAGTCGTTGAGGTCGGTGATCTCGGGGGGCATCGGGTCGCCCGACAGCAGCGTCGTCTCGGTCATGTGGATGGGCAGCCCGAAGCGCGCGAACCGGTCGACGATGCCGAGCACCTGCTCCTCGCCGCGGTAGCCCTGGTGCATGTGGGTCTGCAGGCCGATGGCGTCGACCGGGATGCCGGCGCCGAGGACCTCCTCGATGAGCTCCTCGTAGGCGGGGGAGAGGTCGAAGTCGTTGAGGACCAGGGTCGCCGCCGGGTCCGCCGCCCGCGCCTCCTCGAACGCTAGCCGCACCATGGCGAGGCGCCCGCGGGCCGCCGCGAGCCGGGTGATCCCGTTGTCCTCGCGGTCGAACACGGGCATGATGACGGCCTCGTTGATGGCGTCCCACGTGCCGACGAGGCCGGCGAAGTCGCCGACGTCGCGCCGGATCCGCTCCCGCTGCACCCGCTCGACCTCCTCGAGCGGGAGGTCGAGCAGCCACGGCGCGGTCACCGTGTGCCAGACGAGCGGGTGCCCCTTGACGTCGACGCCGCGCTCGCGGAGCCAGCGGGCCGTGGTGCGCAGCCGCTCCGTGTCGGGGCGTCCGCGCACGGGCTCGAAGCGGCCCCAGTAGAAGGGGAGCGTGGCGGTGTCGAACACGGCCAGCCACTGCTCGGCGAGCCGCTGCAGGCCCTCGAGCCGCGCGCCGCCGAAGGTCTCGATGCCGGCCTGCTCCGGGTCCGTTTCGCCGTTGGCGAGCGGGATGAGGTCGAAGCCGATGTTGCCGAACGCGAACTCCTGCCGCGCCTGCTCCACCTGCACGTCGGCGTGGGCGAGCGGCTCCCCGGAGACGTCGCGGAGGGTGATGACGGCGTCGGCGCGGCGCGCGTCGGGGATCGCGGCGGGTCGGCGCCCGGAGGCGGGGGAGCTGGCGGATGCGGCGGGCGTGTCGGTCATGGGTCCCCTCGAGGAGCGGGCGCCACGGCCGTCCGCCGCCGGTCCGACTCGTCCGGTCAGGCGGACGGGAGGGTGGACGACGCGGGCGACGGACGGGCGCGTCGGTGCGGTCGTCCGGAACCTACGCGGGGGCCGCGCGGGGCGTCCACCGCGCCGCGGATACCCGAAAGCTTTCCCCTCGCGTCGAGCGGGGGAGGCGGCTCCCGCGGCGTAGCGTGCACGACATGATCCCCGGCGCCGCGTCCCTGTCCGTCCTCTACCTCGGCGGGACGGGCACCATCAGCGCCGCCTGCGTCCGCGCCTCGGCCGCCGCGGGCATGGACGTCACCGTCGTCAACCGCGGCGCCGACGCGAAGGGTCGCGGCGTCCCCGAGGGCGTGACGACCCTCGTGGCCGACGTCCAGGATCCCGCCGCGCTCGCCGCCGCCCTCGGCGACCGCAGGTTCGACGCGGTGGTCGACTTCCTCTCCTTCGACGCCGCCGGAGCGGACCGCCGGGTGGCCGCGTTCGCCGGCCGCACGCGGCAGTTCGTCGCCATCAGCTCCGCGTCGATCTACCGCAAGCCCGCGCTGCAGACGCCCATCACCGAGTCGACGCTCCGGGCGAACCCGTTCCTCGCCTACGCCCGCGACAAGATCGCGATGGAGGACGCCTTCCTCCGCCACCACGCCGAGGGCGGCTTCCCCGTCGTGATCGTGCGCCCGTCGCACACCTACGACGAGGCGAGCCCGCCGCTCGCCGGCGACTGGACGGTCGTGGACCGCATCGCGCGCGGCGAGGAGGTCGTGGTGCCGGGCGACGGCACCTCGCTCTGGACCCTGACGCACGCCGACGACTTCGCGGTCGGCCTCGTCGGCATCCTCGGCGACGAGCGGGCCGTGGGGGAGGCCCTGCACATCACGAGCGACGACGTCCTCACGTGGGACCGGATCCACCACCTCGTCGCCGAGTCCCTGGGCGTCGAGGCCCGCCTGGTGCACGTGCCCGCCGAGCAGTTCCCCGTCGTGGAGCCCGACTGGGGCTGGTCCGAGCTGGTGCTCGGCGACCTCTCCCACAGCGCGGTCTTCGACACGACCAGGATCCGGCGGCTCGTCCCCGCCTTCCAGCCGCGGATCCCGTTCCACCTGGCGGTCCGCGGCATCGTGGCGTGGCGGGCCGCGCACCCGGATCTCGCTCGGCCGGACGCCGACACGGACCGCCGCATCACCCGCCTCGTGGCGGCGAAGCACGCGGCCGACGAGGCCTACCGGGCGGCTGCGGGGCGCTAGGGCGCCGGAGCGCCGGGGCGCTGGAGCGCCGGCGCCGCGCTG
>NZ_JAVCVL010000140.1:0-7334 GCF_032917815.1 Clavibacter sp. MX14-G9D
GCGGGCGCGTCGGGCGCGGTGCACCGCGTGGCGACCGACGGCCGGTCGGTGGGCGACATCGCGGCGGAGGTGGTGGCGCTCACGGGGTGGCTCCACGACGGGCGGCCGCGTGCGACGCCGCGCTGACCCGCGGACGGGTCACCCGACCCGCGGCCAGGCGCTCGTCAGGTGGGCCTCGATCGCGCGGTGGCGGAAGCCGTAGGACGTGCCCCGGTCGATGATGCCGCGCACGGTGTCCAGGCGCTGCGCCGTCGTGCCGACCTCCGCGGCCCTCGACCGGCCCATCGCCCTCGCGATGCGGGTGAGCGTGCGCTCGGCCGCGGGCAGCGCGGCCATCGCCTCCACGAAGGCGCGCTCCCGCGGGGGCAGCCGCTCGAGGATCCGCTCCACGTGCGCGGCCGCCTCGCGCTCCGCGCCCCGCCAGCCCGCGTGGACCTCGTCGCGGGTGATCGTCGTCCCCGATCCGGCGTACCAGGCGCGCTCCCCCGCCAGCTGGAAGAGGAACGGCTCCCCGCGGCACAGGTCGACGATGGCGGCCGCGGCGTCCTGCTCCATGCGGATCCGCGCGGTGCGGCCGGTCCCGTCCGCGACCTCCCAGCCGGGCACGACGAAGTCCTGCAGGGCGGCGCGGATGTCCTCGTCGTCGATCGCGGTGAGGACGGTCGTGCGGAAGCGGCGCGCGAACGTCGCCCCCTTGTGCGCGCCGGCCCGGTCCTCGAAGTCCGGCAGGCCCGTGAGGTACACCGCGATGGGCAGGGACCGGCGCACGCGCGCGCCCCCGGGGACCTCGACCTCCTCCTCGTGCGTGAGGGCGTCGCCGAACGCGATCAGCAGCTGGGAGAGCGTCCGCTCGTCGGTGATGTTCTGCACCTCGTCGACGTGGACCAGGGCGACCCGGTCCTGGCGCATGGCGGCGCGGCCGACCTCGACGAGCAGCGCGGTCAGCGCCGTGTACGGCTCGGGGCCGCTCCGGTCGGATCCGCGCACGGTGAGCGAGAGCCCGGCCGCGGCGACCGTCTCCACCCGGTCGATCGCCTCCCGGATCCGCCTCTCGCGCGCCGAGGGCAGGCCCGCGGCCCGCGCGAGCTCCAGCACGGCGGCCGCGACGGGCTTCAGCGGATCGGCGCCGAGCGGGATGCGGAGCTGCGGCGTGACCCAGTCCCCGTCGCGGGCGGCGGTCCGCGCGATGCGCCGGACGAGCGAGGACTTGCCGAGACCGGGCTCCCCGAGCACGGTGCGCCCGCGCTCGGGGAGCCCGCGGAGGAGCCGGGGGCGGACCACGTCGCGCCAGTCGCCGAGCTGCTCGGTGCGGCCGGCCCAGATCTCCGGGACCGTGTCGGATCCGGGGCTGAAGGGGTTGTCCGTCGCGTCGCGCACGTTGGTAATGTTACCAAGCCCCGCGAGGCTTGGTAATGTTACCAACCTGTGCGGGTCGCGGCGCGGGTCATGCCGGCCCGACGTGCCGACCCGGGACCGGGCTGGAGTAGACGACGTGGGTCGTGATCCCGCCGAGGACGGCGAGGCGGCCCGTGATGCGCTCGAGGTCGCGCATCGAGCGGGCGTGCACCTTGACGATGAAGCAGTCGGCGCCCGTGACGTGGTGCGCCTCGACGATCTCCGGCATCTCCGCCACGAGCGCGTGGAAGGGGCGGTAGTCGCCGGAGGGGTAGGCCAGCCGCACGAAGGCGGTGACGGCCCAGCCGAGGGCCTCGGGATCCGCCGTGATGGAGTAGCCCGTGATGATCCCGGCCTCGGTCAGGCGGCGCACCCGCTCGGCCGTCGCGCTGGCCGAGAGCGAGACCGCGCGGCCGAGCTGCGTGACGCTCATGCGGCCGTCGGCCTGGAGCCCGGCGATGATCGCGTGGTCGGTGGCGTCGAGGGCGAGCGGCGGATTCGTCGGCATGCGGCCGAACCTACCGGGCGATCCGCGGCGCGAGGGCCCGGATGCCGGGCGACCGCCCTTCCGCGCCAGGGAGCTCGACCGCTTCGATGGAGGCATGCAGACGAGCCTCTCCGCCATCGACTTCCTCGCCGCCAAGCTGGCCTGCGAGACCGACCCCGCCGACCTCGCCGCGGACCGCGCGAGCGGCGCCGCGCCCCTCGTGGTCGACGTGCGATCCGACGCCGCGTGGGCGCAGGGGCGCATCCCCGGGGCGGTCCACATCCCCGGCGCGGAGCTGGCGGCGCGCGCCGCCACCGAGCTGCCCGACCGCGACGCCCGCGTCGTCGTCTACTGCTGGGGACCGGGCTGCAACGGCAGCACGCGCGCCGCCCTCGCGCTCGCGACGCTCGGCTACACGGGCGTGCAGGAGCTGATCGGCGGGTTCGAGTACTGGGCACGCGAGGGGTTCGCGGTGGCGACCGACGCGGGGCGCACGCGCCGGGCACCGGATCCGCTGACGGCGCCCGTGCACTGACCCGCGCGGATCAGCCGACGACGTCGACGACCGACGCCACCGCGAGCTCGGCGAGCAGGTGGTCCCGCTCCTCCTCGTGCGCGGTGATGGTGACGACTGCGTCGCGGGACGCGTCCACGACCACGTACTGCCCGTACCGGCCGTCGAGGCGCCAGGCGTCGCCCGGGCCGTCCCAGGTCGCGAGGCCGTAGCGGGCGAAGGGCGCGTCGGGATCGTCGCCGCCGGTGCCGACCCAGTCGGCGTGCATCCGGTCGATCCACTCCCCGCTCACGAGCTGACGACCCTCCCACGCACCGCGGTCGCGCAGCAGCCGGCCGATGCGCGCCAGCTCGCCCGTCCGCAGGTGCAGTCCGCTGCCGCCCACGACGAAGCCGAGGGGGCAGCGGTGCCACTGCGGATTCCCGATGCCGAGCGGGTCGAACAGGCGCGGCAGCAGCCAGTCGCGCACGTCGCCGACCTCGGCGGCGAGCATCCGCATGGCGACGTAGGGGCTGGCGTCGCTGTACTGGAAGACGCGGCCGCGGCTCGGGCGGCCGAGCATCGCCTGCGCGAGGTCGGGGCCGGGGACCGGCTCGTCGCCGAACCAGGCGAGGTCGATCCCGCTGGTCATGGTGAGGAGGTGCTCGACGGTGACCCCGTCGACGCCCGCGCCGAGCTCGAGGTCGGGCAGCAGCTCGGGGACCCGGGTGTCGAGCGCGAGGATCCCCGCGTCCACCGCCATGCCGACGGCCAGCGCGCACACGCCCTTCGACACCGAGTAGAGGTCCTCCCGGTCGTCGCTACGCCAGCGGTGGGCGGCCTCGTCGTCGCCGATCCGGACGACGGCGCCGTACGCACCGAGCCGCTCGCGGTCGATGCCCTCGACGAGGCGGGCGAGGACGTCGGCGGCGGCGGTGCTCATGGATCCAGTGTGGCGGCCGGCCCGCCCCCTCAGCCGTTCATCGCGGCGACCGTCGCGTCGTACCGGCCCTCGACCTCGGCGAAGCGGAGCGGCTTGACCGCCTCCACCAGGATCTCGCGGGCGTCGGGCTGGGACTCGAGGAGGGCCATCACCTCGTCGGCGAAGGCGTCGAGGGGCATGAACCGCTCGTCCTCGGATCCCCCGGGGAGCAGCTCCGTCCGCACGCCCGGCGGGACGATCTCGATGACCTGCACCGAGGTGCCGGCCAGCTGCAGGCGGATCGACTCGGTGAACCGGTGGATGAACGCCTTGGAGCCGTTGTACGTGGGCGTGACGGCGAGCGGGGCGTGGGCGAGCCCCGAGGAGACCGTGATGAGGGCCGCGCGCGGGCGGGTCCGCAGGTGCTCCACGAACGCCGCGACCAGGTGCAGCGGTCCGCGGACGTTGGTGTCGATGACCCGCTCGGCGTGGTCGAGGAAGTCCGCGCTCCGGATGTCCTCCACGCCCATGACGCCGGCCATCGCGATGACGACGTCGAGGTCGGGGTGCTCGGCGAGCACCTGGTCGCGGGCGGCGCGCACGGAGGCGGGATCGGTGACGTCGATGACGACGGTGCCCAGGCCGTGCTCGGCGGCCAGTCGCTGCAGGAGCCCGGTGCGGCGTCCGCCGATGACGACGGTGTTGCCGGCCGCCTGCAGTCGCAGGGCCAGTGCCAGGCCGATGCCGGAGGTGGCGCCGGGGATGAATGCGGTGTTGCCGGTGATGTCCATGGGCCGAGTGTGCGGCGGCCCGGGCGGATCCGGGAGGGGAGCGGTCATCGTGGGACCGGCGCTCCCTCCCTCCCGCCCCGCCGCGAGCGCGATGATGGCGGCATGGACAGATCCGCGCTCGCCGCCTTCCTGCGCGCCCGCCGCGAGGGGCTGCGGCCCGCGGACGTGGCGCTCCCCGACTCGCCCCGCCGCCGCGTGCCGGGCCTGCGACGCGACGAGGTCGCGCAGCTGACGGGCATGTCCACGGACTACTACGCGCGGCTGGAGCAGGGGCGGGGTCCGCAGCCGTCCGTGCAGATGCTGCAGGCGCTCGCCCGTGCGCTGCGGCTCACGGACGACGCGCGCGACCACCTCCACCGGCTGGCCGGCCAGAACGTCCCCGCGCGGACGCCCCTCGACTCGCACGTCGCCCCGCCGCTGCGCCGGGTGCTCGACCGACTGGACGACACGCCGGCCGTCATCATCTCCCGCCTCGGGGAGACGCTCGCGCAGAACCGGCTGGCCGCGATCCTGCTCGGCGATCACATGCAGGAGCGCGGGATGGCGCGCGCCGCCGTCTACCGCTGGTTCACCCGGCCGGGCGAGCGCGACGTGTACCCGGCGTCCGACCACGAGCGCCAGGGCGCGTCGCTCGTCGCGGGCCTCCGGATGGCCCTCGGCTCCGCCGGCCCGTCCTCCCCCGCCGCCGCGCTGGTGCACCGGCTCAGCGCGACGAGCGACGAGTTCCGGGCGCTGTGGGAACGGCACGAGGTGGGGACCCGGTTCCACGACCGGAAGACGCTGATCCACCGGGAGCTGGGCGAGATCGAGCTCGACTGCCAGGCGCTGTTCACCGAGGACCAGGGCCAGGCGCTCCTCGTGCTCACGGCCGCCCCGCGGTCCGACGCCGCGGGGAAGCTCGAGCTGCTCGCCGTGCTCGGACACCACCGGTTCGGCGAGGACGCGCCGGTCACGGCCGACGCGTGACGGCGTGAGCCGCGCGACGCGGGGCTGACGTCAGGCGCGGACGACCAGCGCCGCGAGCCGGTCGAGGTCCGCGGCGACGAGGGCGGCGTCGGCGGCGAGCTCCTCGTCGGTCACGCCCGGGCGCTGGAAGAGGGTGAACACCACCTCGCTGCCGTCGGCGTTCGGCAGCACGCGCAGCGGGTTCCGCACGACCGTCCCGTCGGGCAGCGTCACGTCGTGGTCGAGGATCCCGAGCTCGCGCGGACCGGTGAACGCGATCTCGATCGCGCCCATCGGCGAGTCCGACAGCCAGCGCCCGCTCTCGAGGCGGATCCCCGAGCTGACGCCCGCCGCCCACTCGGGCAGCCGCGCGGGATCCCCCGCGACGGCGACGACGGACGCCACGTCGGCATCGACGGGACGGGAGACGTGCAGCGCGGGCCAGGTCACGCCTCGACGCTAGCGCGCAGCGGCACGGCGGTCCACGCCCCTCAGTAGTCGATGCGGCCGTGCCGGCTGTGGAACCCGCCCGTCGGCCCGTCCGGTCCCACGAGCGCCATCGCCACGGTCGCGTCGGTACCCTCGGTGACCGTCTGGTGGCCGCCGTGGCCGTTGAAGTCGGTGGCCGTGTAGCCGGGGTCGGTGGCGTTGACCCGGAAGCCCGGCAGGTTCTTCGCGTACTGCAGGGTCAGGGTGATGACGGCCGCCTTCGAGGCTGCGTACGGCACCGCGAGCACGTGGCTCTCGTCGGTGCCGTCGCCGGCGAGGGCGCGCGGCCAGCCGACGCCCGAGGCGACGTTGACGATGACCGGCGCGGCGGACGCCCGCAGCAGGGGCAGCGCGGCCTGCGTCACCCGCACGATGCCGACGACGTTGGTCTGCAGCACCGAGAGCATCGCCGCGGGGGTGAGGTCGTCGACCCCGAAGGAGGTGCCGAGCACGCCGGCGTTGTTGACGAGCACGTCGAGCTCCGGGAGCGACGCGACGGCGCGCTCCACGCTGGCCTGGTCGTCGACGTCGAGCTGGACGGGGTGGGCGCCCAGGGCGCGGACGGCATCGCCGTCGGCGGTGTCGCGCATGCCGGCGTAGACGGTGTGCCCGGCCTCGACGAGGCGGCGCGCGGTCTCGAGGCCGAGGCTGCGGTTGGATCCGGTGATGAGCGTGGTGGTCATGCGTCGATCCTGCGCCCGGGCCGACGCCGCGCCCAGGCACCCGTCGACGGGAGGACCGGCGGTACCAGGCTGATCGGGCCGCCAGCGCGGAGGATGGGTCCATGACCGAGTTCGCGAGCGTCCTCCGCGCCTGGCGCGAACGCGTCCAGCCGGCGGACGTGGGCCTGCCCGCGGGATCGCACCGCCGCACCGCCGGCCTCCGCCGCGAGGAGCTGGCCGCGCTCGCGGGCGTGAGCGTCGACTACGTGGTGCGGCTCGAGCAGGGCCGCTCGGTCAACCCGTCCCCGCAGATGCTCGGCGCGCTCGCCCGCGCGCTCCGCCTCACCGAGGACGAGCGCGACCACCTGCACCGCGTCGCGGGCGTCGCCCCGCCCGGTCGCGGCGAGGTGCCGCGGCACATCACGCCGGGGGTGCACCGCATCGTCGACCGGCTGGGCGACGTGCCGCTCGCGGTCTTCACCGCCACGCACGACCTGCTCCTGTGGAACCCGCTGTGGGCGGCGCTGAACGGGGATCCGTCGACGCGCACCGGTTGGGACCGCAACCTCGTCTGGACCTACTTCACCCAGGGCCACGCGGGCACCGACTTCGACGCCGTGCACGAGGAGGAGTTCGCGCGCGACCTCACTGCGGACCTGCGCACGGCGGTGGGCCGCTATCCGGCGGACCGCGCGCTCGCCCGCCTGGTGACCCGGCTGCGCGCCGAGGTGCCGGAGTTCGCGCGCCGCTGGAGCGAGGCCCGCGTCGCCGAGCACCGGTCGAGCCGGAAGACCGTGACGAGCACGCCCGTCGGCCCCATCACGATCGACTGCGACACCCTCTCCGTGCCGGGCAGCGACCTGCGCATCGTCGTCTACACGGCCGAGCCGGGCAGCGAGGACGAGGCGCGGCTGGAACTGCTCCGGGTCACGGGCCTGCAGGCGCTGACGACGGCGCCGGTGGAGGCGGCGGGGGCCTGAGGGCGGTCCGGCAGGGCGCCCGCGTCGGGTGGCGGTGGATCAGCGGGCCGCCGCGATCCGGTTGAGCCACTCCGCGAGGAGCGTCCGCTCGCCCGTGCTGAGCCGGTCGGCGTCGGCCACGTGGGCACGCAGCGCGACGGCGCGCTCGACGAGGCCGGGCTCGCGGCGGG
>NZ_JAVCVL010000141.1:0-7279 GCF_032917815.1 Clavibacter sp. MX14-G9D
CAGGCCGCGGGATCGCGCGGGGCACGGCGACGGCCGGCACGGCGGCCGGCGGCACGGCGGGGGGCGGCAGGCTCCGTCGTCGGCGTGTCGCGTTCGGTCACGCCGTCAGGCTAGTGTCCGGCCGCCGCGACGGCCAGGTCCGGGCGACGCCCGGACCCCACGGGGCGTCAGGCCGGCGTCACGTCGATGAGCACCTTGCCGGTCACGCCGTCCTCGACCGCCTGGTGCGCGTCGGCGGTCCGCTCCAACGGGAAGCGGTGCAGCGGCAGGCCCGCCTCCTCGCCGACGGGCAGGGCGCCGTCGATGAGCGCCAGGTGGATGTCGGCGCGGGCGGCGTCGAGCGCCTCCTGGCCGACCGTGTACAGCAGCAGGAACTGGTAGCGGAGGTTCTTCACGAAGCTGTCGACCACGGGCAGCGTGACGGTGTCGCCGCCGTTGTTCGCGTAGACCGCGACGGACGCGCGGTTCCGCGCCACGCGCTGGTTCAGCCCGGCGTTCTGCGCGGGGGCGACCTCGACGATCAGGTCGACGCCGTCGGGCGCGATCTCGAGGATCGCCGTGGCCGCGTCGGTCGCGCGGTAGTCGACGACGTGCTGCGCGCCGGCGGCCGTGGCGAGGGCGCCCTTCTCCGGGGAGCTGACAGTGGTGATCACGGTGGCACCCGCCCAGCGCGCCAGCTGGATGGCGGCGTGGCCGACCGCGCCCGCGCCGCCCGCGACGAGGACGTGCCGTCCGGCGAGGGCGCCCGGGGCGAGGCGCGACGGCCCGTCCTCGGCGACGGTGAGCGCGCGGTGCGCGGTGACGGCGGGCACGCCGAGGCTCGCGCCGAGGTCGAAGGACAGGCCGTCCGGCAGGGGCGCGACGCGGTCCACCGGGAGCACCGTGCTCTCCTGCGCGGTGCCGGTGGGGCGGCCGTGCGCGGCCAGCATGATCCAGACGCGGTCGCCCACGGCGAGGTCGGTCACGTCGGGGCCGACGGCGTCGATGACGCCCGCGCCGTCCTGGTTGGGGACGACCTCGGGGAACGGCAGCTCCTGGCCGGGCGACCCGCCGTCGCGGGACTTCCAGTCGGTGGGGTTCACGCCGGACACGACGACGCGGACGCGCACCTCGCCGGGGCCGGGGGCGGCCTCGTCGCGGTCGACGGGCTGCAGGACGTCGGGGGCACCGGTGCGGGTGTAGGTGATCGCTCTCATGCCACCATCCAACGCCCGGCACCCGCGCGGTGTTCCTGCCGTCAGCCGCCGAGCGTGTCGTGCGTGAGCCGGCCGCCGAGGAGGGTGGCCGACACGCGCATCGCGCGGAGGTCGTCCGCGGTGGTGGACGGCGCGAGCGGATCCGCCTCCACGACCGCGATGTCGGCCCGCTCCCCCGGCGCCACGCGCGTGCGGACGGACGCGTCGAGCGCCGCGGCGCGGTCGATGGACTGCTCCGGGTGCCACGGCGCCCGGCCGTCGCGCGACCGGCCGACGGCGGCGGACATGGTGGCCCACGGGTCCAGCGGCGCGACGGGGGCGTCGGAGCCGAGCACGAGGCGGGTGCCCGCGGCGCGCAGGTCGGCGAGGGGGAACGCGCGGCCCGTGCGGCCGGCCCAGTAGACGTCGGCGACGTCGCGGTCGTCCATGGCGTGCTCCGGCTGCACGCTCGCGACCACCCCGAGCGCCGCGAAGCGCGCCACGTCCTCGCGGGTGAGGAGCTGCGCGTGCTCGATGGACCCGGCGAGGCCCAGGGCGTCGCGGTGCGTCCCGCGCAGCACCTCGTCGAGGTGCGCGAACGCGTCGAGGGCGAGCCGGTTCGCGTGGTCGCCGATGGCGTGGATCGCGGGCCGGAGCCCCTGGCGCGCGGCGCGCACCATGATCCCCCGCAGCTCGTCCGGCGGCACCGAGAGGGTGCCGCACGCGCCGCCGTGCGCCGCGCCGCCCTGGCCGTCGAGGTCGGGGTACGGGTCGAAGCAGTACGCGGTGCGGGTGTTGAGCGACCCGTCCGTGACGACCTTCGCGGGGCCGACGCGCACGAGGCCCCCGGTGCCCGGGAGGAGGTCGCCCGTGCGGAGCCCCTCGTCGCGGGCGCGGTCGAGGTGCTGCGGCCAGACGCCGAACTCGACGCGGAGGGCGTCGTGGCCGAGGGCGGCGAGGCGGCGCCAGCGGTCCTGGTTCTCGTCGATCTCGAGGTCGACCACGCCGACCACGCCGCGGCGGGCGGCGTCGCGCGCGACCTGCACGGCGCGCGCGTCGAGCGACGACGCGTCGCCCTCCTCCACGCGGTACATGAAGTCGAAGCAGTCGTCCTCGCGCAGGAGGCCCGTGGGGTGGTCGCCGTAGCCGTGCGGACCGAGCGCCGCCGAGCTCGCCCAGCAGCAGTGCAGGTCGCCGCTGACGAGGAGCACGGGGGTGTCGCCCGCGACGGCGTCGAGGAGCTCCTTCGTGGGGAGGTCGGGCCAGAGGCCGTCGCGGAAGCCGTAGCCGACGAGCGCCTCGGGCGCGCCCGCGGTCGTGACCGCGCCGCCCGCGCCGGACGCCGCGTCGCGGGCGGCGAGGGCGTCCCGGACGAGCGCGACGGCCTCCGCGGCGGAGGCGACGCGGGACAGGTCGAGCCGCCGCGACACCTTCGTCCACTGGGTGAAGTGCACGTGCGCGTCCCACAGGCCCGGGATCACGAAGCGGCCGTCGAGGGCGCGCGTCTCCACGCCCGGGGCGTCGGCGGATCCGGCGGGGACGACCGCGGCGATCACGCCGTCGCGTACGAGCACGTCGACGGGCGCGTCGGATCCGGGCAGGCGCCCGCCCGCCAGGAGCAGCGCGGTCACTCGGCGGTCCCGGACGCTCCGGCGGTCCCGGGCACGTCGCCGGCGTCGTCGGCCCGGGCGGCCGCGCGCCGCATCTCCGCGGCGAGCGCCGGGTTCGGGTACTCCGCGCCGTGCTCCAGCTCGTGGAGCACGCGCTCGACCACGCGGGCGGGCTTGTTCTGGCTGAGCTTCGCCTTCGCGACGACGCGCGTGGCGACGAGGCGGAGGCCCACGGTCCCGGCGCTGATGCGGGCGGCGTAGGCGGCGTCCGGAGCCGTCCCCCCGATCCGGCGCGGCGCGGGCATGCGGTCCTCGAAGTGGTCCACGAGCGCGCCGAGCACGCGCAGGTTCTCCTCCGCGGAGAGGATCTCGACGCGGCAGGTGAGGTGCGCGCTGATGTGGTTCCAGGTGGGCACGGCCGGGTCGGCGTCGTACCAGCCGGGCGACACGTAGCCGTGCGGGCCCTGGACGATCACCAGCACCTCGGCCTCGACTCCCGAGCGCTCGCCGAGCTCGTGGATCCGCTCGTCGGGACGGCCCACGTGGGTGAGGAGCGTGAGGTCGTCGCGCGCGGGATCCAGCAGCACCGGGTAGTGCGAGGCGACGAGGCCCGCACCCGTGCCGCTGACGATCGTGGCCCACGGGTTCTCCGTGACGAGGCGGCGGATCTCGGCCACGTCCTCGAGCGCGAACGACGGGTTCTCCCTCACCGGGCGGCCCGCCGCGGCTCGAGGGCGGACGGTGGGGCGAGGCGCATGACGGGATGCTACCGGCCGCCGGCCGGGTGGGAGACCGCCCTCACCGCGCGCGCAGGCCCTCGAACCCGTCGTCGCGCCACTCGCCCGCGAGGCGCTCCCCCGCGTCGGCCGCCCGGACCTCGCGCTGCCGCAGCTCGACCCGGCGGATCTTCCCCGACGCGGTCTTCGGCAGCTCCCCGAACTCGACGCGGCGCACCCGCATGAACGCGGGGCACCGCTCGCGCGCGTGCCGCAGCACGGCGAGGGCCGTCTCCGCGTCCGGCTCCCACCCGGCCGCGAGGTGCACGTACGCCTTCGCGACGTTGAGCCGCACGGGGTCCGGGGCGCCGACGACCGCGGCCTCCGCGACCGCCGGGTGCTCGAGGAGCACGCTCTCGACCTCGAAGGGCGACACCTTGTAGTCGGAGGACTTGAAGATGTCGTCGGTGCGCCCGATGAAGGTGATGGAGCCGTCCGCGTCCCGCCGGGCCACGTCGCCCGTGTGGAAGTACCCGTCGCGCATCGACTCGTCCGTCCGGGCGTCGTCGCCCAGGTACCCGGCCATGAGGTTCACCGGCCGGGTCGCGAGGTCGAGGCAGATCTCGCCCTCCTCGGCGGGCTCGCCCGAGACGGGGTCCACGAGGACGAGGTCGACGCCCGGCAGAGCCGTGCCCATGGAGCCCGGCACGACGGGCGCGCCGGGCGGGTTCGCGACGATGGCGGTGGTCTCCGTCTGGCCGTAGCCGTCGCGGATCACGAGCCCCCACCATTCCTCGATGCGCGCGATGACCTCCGGGTTCAGCGGCTCCCCGGCGGACACGATCTCCCGCAGCCTCCCCGGCCGCGCGCGGATCCCGGCCTGGATGAGCATGCGCCACACCGTGGGCGGGGCGCAGAACGTGGTGACCCCGGCGCGGTCGAGCTGCTCCACGAGCGCGTGCGCGTCGAAGCGCGCGTAGTCGTGCACGAAGACGGTCGCCTCGGCGATCCACGGCGCGAAGAAGCAGCTCCACGCGTGCTTGCCCCAGCCCGGGGAGCTGATGGCGAGGTGCACGTCGCCGGGCTGGAGCCCGATCCAGTAGGTGGTCGTGAGGTGCCCGACGGGGTACGACGTGTGCGTGTGCACGACCATCTTCGGCTTGCTCGTGGTGCCGGAGGTGAAGTAGACGAGGGCGGGATCCGTCGACGCGACCTCGACGCCCACCCGGTCGGCGGTCGCGCGGTCGGCGTCGCGGTAGTCGGCCCAGCCGCGGGGCGCGGGCGCCGCGTCCGTCGCGCCGATCGCGATGCGGGCGTATCCGCCGGGCACGTCGTCGAACACGGCCGTGTGCGCGAGGTCGGCGATGACCTGGCGGACGCCGGCGCGCTCCACCCGGTCGGCGAGGTCGGCGGCGCCGAGCACCGTGGAGGTGGGCAGGATCACGGCGCCCGCCTTCATGATGGCGAGCATCGTCTCCCACAGCTCCACCCGGTTCCCGAGCATGAGCATCACGTGGTCGCCCTTCCGCACGCCCTGCGCGACGAGCCAGGTCGCGACGCGGTCGGAGCGCGTCGCCATCTCGTCGAAGGTGAGGCTGCGCTCGGATCCGTCGCCGGCGACCACGCGCAACGCCACCCGGTCGTTCCCGCGCGCGATCTTGTCGAACCAGTCGACGGCCCAGTTGAAGGAGCCGCCCACGTCCGGCCAGCGGAAGCGCTCGACCGCGGATGTCCGGTCGGTGCGCATCTCCTGCAGGAGGTCACGGGCGGCGCGGTAGGAGGAGTCGGCTGGGGGCATGGGTCCATCCTGCTGCCCGCGCCTCCGAGCCGGGCGCAGGGGATCCGGGGACCGCACCGATCGGCGCCGGGCTCCGAAGTCAACCGGTAGTGCACGAACTCATCACGGAGGGAAGGACCGCAGCATGACCGAGATCACCGCCCACCACGGGCTCCTGAAGGACACGCACCTGCACGTCGACGACACCGGGGGCACGGGCCGCCCCGTCGTGCTCATCCACGGCTGGCCGCTCTCCGGCGAGTCCTGGAGCAAGCAGGTCCCCGCGTTCGCCGCCGCCGGCTTCCGCGTCATCACCTACGACCGCCGCGGCTTCGGGCGCAGCGACAAGCCGCTCACGGGCTACGACTACGACACGTTCGCCGACGACCTCGACGCGCTCCTCGACCAGCTCGACCTGGTCGACGTCACCCTCGTCGGCTTCTCGATGGGCGGCGGCGAGATCGCCCGCTACATCGGGACGCACGGGGAGGCGCGCCTGCACAGCGTGGTGTTCGCCTCCGCCGTGCCGCCGTACCTGATACAGGGCGACGACAACCCGGACGGCCCCCTCACCAAGGACGCCGCCGCCGAGATGACCGCGGGGCTCACGAAGGACGAGGACTCCTTCTACGACGGGTTCACCACCGCGTTCTACTCGGCGAACGGGGCGCTCAGGGTCACCGAGGCCGAGCGCCAGGAGGCCATCGCGCTCGCGCACCAGTCGAGGAAGCACGCGGCGCTCGCGTCGATGGCCGCCTTCGCGACCACGGACTTCCGCGACGACCTGACGAAGGTCACCGTCCCGACCCTCGTCATCCACGGGGACGGCGACGGCACCGTCCCCTTCGAGGGGTCCGGCGCGCGCACGCACGCGGCCATCGCGCACTCCGAGCTGCACGTGGTCCCGGGCGCCCCGCACGGCGTGACGGTCAGCCACCCCGAGGAGTGGAACCGCGTCGTGCTGGAGTTCCTCGCGAAGTAGGACGCACCACCCGCAGGGGCGCTGATCCGGTCGGGTCAGCGCCCCTGCGTGCGCTTGTAGGGCTTCGGCTGCCCCTTCACCACCGGCGCGCGGCCCTGGCCCTTGGACGCCTTCGCCTTCCCGCCGGCGGGCGGCTTCGGCGCCTCGGGCGGGGTGGACGGCTTCGCGAGCTCCTCGAGCGCCTCCTCGTAGGCGAGGCGGCCCGTCTTCGTCAGCCGCGTCTCGGTGGCCTGCGGGTCGAAGACGGCCCTGCCGTAGTGCTCCTCGACGGCGCGGATGGACGAGGCGAGCTTCGCGCGCGAGATGCCGAGCTGATCCGCGGCCTTCGGCAGGTGCAGCACCTCGGCCGCGACCACGAAGTGACGCTGGTGGCTGATCTTCACGGTGGTGCCTCTCGTCGCGGCGGATGCCGGATCCCCCACGGTACAGGCCGGGCACGGCCGGCCCCGGCCGTGCGGGCCGCGCCCGGGCGCGGGAGGACGCCCGACGCGACCGGTAGCGTCGGGGCCGGGACGGATCCGACGAGGGGGCACGGCATGGCGGGACTCGAGGTCGTGGCCGCGGTGATGATCCGCGACGGGCGGGCGCTCGCCTGCCGCCGCGCGCCGCACAAGCCGGGCGCGGGGACCTGGGAGTTCCCGGGCGGCAAGGTCGAGGCCGGCGAGCGGCACGAGGCGGCGCTCGTGCGGGAGATCCGCGAGGAGCTCGGGATCGACGTGGCCGTCGGCGCCCTCGTCGACCGCTCCGAGGTGCCCGTCGGCGATCGCGTCATCGACCTCGCCTGCTACCGGGTGGCACCGCTCGGTCCGCTGCCCACCGCGAGCACCGACCACGACGAGCTGCGCTGGGTGCCGCTCGCGGACCTCGGCCACCTCGGCTGGTCCGCGCCGGACCTGCCCGCCGTGCGGAGCCTCGTTCTCGCGACGCGGCACCCGGACGCCGACCGGCTGATCGACCCGGCCGCCCCGCGACCGGCGCCGGACGCGGAGCACGACCGGCACGCCGGGCGCCTGCGGGAG
>NZ_JAVCVL010000142.1:0-7206 GCF_032917815.1 Clavibacter sp. MX14-G9D
GCGCGGGTGCGGGCCGCCGCCGCGGCCGTCGCGGACGCCGACCCGGCGCGCGAGACCGTCTGGACCCGGGACATCGACCTGCTGCTCGCCGAGCGGGACGCCCGCGCCCGCGACGCGGAGCTGGTGGACCTCCCCACGCGCATCCCCGCGTCCCGCTTCAAGGACTTCGTCAGCGCGCCCGCCGCCGTCGCCGCGCGGCTGCGCCGGCCCATGCCCGAGCGGCCCTACCGGCAGACGCGCCTCGGCACGCTGTTCCACGGCTGGGTCGAGGCGCGCTACGGGCCCGCGGGCACCGCGGACGTGATCGACGCGTCCGGCGTCGAGCTCGACCAGGACCCGACCGAGCCGCCCGTGGAGCAGCAGGACCTCGACCGGCTGCGGGCCGTCTTCGAGGCGAGCGAGTGGGCGTCCCGGAGGCCCGAGGAGGTCGAGGTGGAGATCCACATGGAGCTCGCCGGCCAGGTCGTCATCTGCAAGATCGACGCCGTGTTCCTCATCGACGGCCGCTACCGGGTCGTCGACTGGAAGACCGGGCGCACCCCGAAGGACGCCGCCGACCTCGAGCTCAAGCAGCTGCAGCTCGCGCTGTACCGCCTCGCGTTCGCGAAGTGGCGCGGCATCGACCCCGACCTCATCGACGCGGAGTTCTACTTCGTCGCCGACGACGTCTCGCTGAAGCCCGAGCGGCTCTACTCCGAGGAGGACCTCGTGGCGCTCTGGTCGGGCGCGCGCACGCCGGACGCGTCGCGGGCGCCGTCGGGGCCGACGGTGGGCTGAGGCCGGGAGTCGAGCATCTCCTCGACCTGGTCGACGTCCATCACCGGCAGCGTCTCGTGGGCGATGCGCTGCCCCTCGTCGGCGCGCACCGTGTCCACGAGCGCGCTGAGCATGTTCACGGCGTCGTCGATGATGCCCTGGTCGCGCGTGTCGGTCCCGTGCAGGAGCCAGCGCGCGATCTCGAGCTCCGCGTAGAGGAGCGCGCGCTGCTTGAGCTGGCGGTCCACCGTCACGTGATGCGCGGCGTTGTAGGCGCGGAAGACGCTCTCGGCCACGTGCTCGGCGCGCGCGCCCAGCACCCAGTGCAGGTCGTGGGCGGGGTCCGCGACGCGCAGGTCGGACCAGCCGATCATCCCCGTCACGGCGTCGCCCTCGACGAGGAAGGAGGCGGCCTGCACGGATCCGTTGACCACCGCGGGCTGGAACTGCCACAGCGACGCGTCGTCGAGGGCCTCCTCCCACCGGCTCAGCAGGAGGCTCGGCACGAGGGCGGTGGCGGCGGCGCGGTCGATGAGCGCCGCGGTCTGGCTGTGGATCTCCGCGGCCGAGAGCACGGGGAGGCCCGCGTCGGCGACGAAGCCGGTCGGCAGGCTGTGGACCGCGGAGACGGCGGCGCCGATGGAGCGCGCCAGACCGTCGCCCGCGGGGATCTCGTCGAGCGAGATGACGCGTCCCGGGACGTGCCCGTAGACGAACCCGCGCGTCGGCTTGATGGGCGCCTGACCCAGGAACTCGGGCACCTGGAACGGCAGGCGGGAGCGGATCCCGATGCTCAGGGCCCGCAGCGCCACGAGGTCGGCGGACTGCTCGGTCTCGGCGGCCTGGGTCGTGGGCACGCGCACGAGCAGCTCGCGGCCGTCCCGGGTCGAGAGCAGCGCGGAGTCGAAGTCGCCCGCGCCGCCGGCCGTGAAGGGGGTGCTGCGGACCACGTCGAGCCCCGCGACGGCCGAGGTCGCCAACGCGGCTAGAGTGAGGTGGGATCTGGCCATGCCCTACAGGTTAGGTCGCTGGGAGCCCTCCGCCTCACCGCGCCACGCGCTTCCCGCCCCACCCGCGCACCGTCGGCGCACCGCGGCACCGCCGTCCCGCCCCTCGGCCCGTCCGCCCTCGAAGTCGATTGGTCACCCGTGCTCGACAGCTTCCTCTCCCGCCTGCCCCTCTCCCGGGAGGGCGTCGACCGCGACGGCCTCACCCGCGACTCGCCGGCCCTGTTCGACGAGCTGTGGGCGGATCCGGCGACCCGCGTCCTCGCCCTGCACGACCGGCGTGCGCTCGGCACCATCGCCGACGACCGCGCGGCCCTCGACCTCCTGCCGGTCGAGCGGGTGACCGCGGCGACGATCCGCATCTACCTCGGCCGCACGACGATCGCGCACGCCGGCGAGCCGGTCGGCACGCCGGTCGTCGCCGCCGTCCTCACCGACGCCGCGGCCGCCGAGCTCGAGCCCGCCGCGGAGCGCTGGCTCGACCTCCGCGCCACGGCCGTCCAGCTGGACGACCGCGACGCGGCCCTGTTCACCGGCGCCCTGGCGACCGCCAACTGGCACGCGTCGCACCCGTTCTCCCCGAAGACGGGCGAGCCGACCGTCGTCGAGCAGGGCGGCTGGGTGCGTCGCGCGCCCTCCGACGGCTCGCAGGTGTTCCCGCGCACCGACGCCGCGGTCATCATGGGCGTCGTCGACGCCGACGACCGCCTCCTCCTGGGCGCCAACGCGATGTGGGGCGGCGACCGCTACTCGCTGCTCGCGGGCTTCGTGGAGCCGGGCGAGTCGTTCGAGGCGGCCGTGAAGCGCGAGGTCCTGGAGGAGTCCGGCGTCACCGTCGAGGACCCGCGGTACCTCGGCAGCCAGCCCTGGCCGTTCCCCGCGTCGGTGATGGTCGGCTTCCTCGCGCGGGTCTCGGCGACGAGCGGGCCGGCGACGCCCGACGGGGTCGAGATCATCGACCTGCGCTGGTTCAGCCGGGAGGAGCTCCGGGCGTCGCTCGGCGAGATCGCGCTCCCCGGCCCGTCGTCCATCGCCCGCGCCATCATCGAGGAGTGGTACGGCGGCCCCCTCGAGGACGGCGAGCGGGAGTGGTGACCCGCCGACCGTGATCGACCGTCTCGCCCCCGCCTCGCCCGGCCCCTCCTCGCCCGACCCCGCCGGATCCGGTCGCGGACCGGCCTCCGCGGCTCCCGTGGCCGAGCCGGCGGAGGAGGCCCCAACCGCGGAGTCCCTCCTCGACGCGCTCGACGACCAGCAGCGTCTCGCCGCGCAGGCGCTCCTCGGGCCCGTCGTGGTGCTCGCCGGCGCCGGGACCGGGAAGACGCGTGCCATCACGCACCGCATCGCGTACGGGATCCAGGCGGGCGTCTACCCGCCCGAGCGCGTCATGGCCCTGACCTTCACGTCGCGGGCCGCGGCCGAGCTCCGCGGGCGGCTCCGCGAGCTCGGCGCGGGACCCGTCGCCGCCCGCACCTTCCACGCGGCCGCGCTCAAGCAGCTCAACTTCTTCTGGCCGCAGGTGGTGGGCGGCACCATGCCCCGGCTCATCGAGAGCAAGGGCCGGATGCTCGGACACGCCGCCGAGTCGCTGCGCCTCCGCCTCGACACGGCGGCCCTCCGCGACATGGCCGCCGAGGTCGAGTGGCGCAAGGTGTCGATGACCTCGCTCGAGCAGTACGGCCTCGCCGCGCGCACCACCCGGACGCTGCCGCCGCAGCTCGACGCCGACCAGGCCGTCGCGCTCCTGCAGGCGTACGAGGACATCAAGGACCAGCGCCGTCAGCTCGACTTCGAGGACGTGCTGCTCGCCACCGCGGGCATGATCGAGGCGGAGCCGTGGGTGGCGCAGCAGGTGCGCGAGCAGTACCGGTTCTTCGTGGTCGACGAGTACCAGGACGTCTCGCCGCTGCAGCAGACCCTGCTCGACCTCTGGATGGGCGACCGGCGCGACCTGTGCGTCGTCGGGGACGCCAGCCAGACCATCTACTCGTTCGCGGGCGCCCGGAGCGCCTACCTGCTCGACTTCGCGTCCCGGTTCCCCGAGGCGGCCGTGGTGCGGCTCGAACGCAACTACCGGTCGACGTCGGGCATCACGGAGGCCGCGAACCGGCTGATGCGCGGGCGGCCGGGAGCCCTCACGCTCGTCTCGGCGGACGCGGATCCCGACGGCGACGGCACGGGCCCCGCGACCGCGAAGGGCCGCGGAACCGGCGCCGCATCGGGCCGGAGGGAGGGCTTCACGGCGCCGCAGGTGAGCGCCTTCCCATCCGACGGCGCCGAGGCGCGGGCCGTCGCGGGCGCCATCGCCCAGCAGATCCAGTCCGGCATCGCCCCCGAGGACATCGCCGTCCTGTACCGCATGAACGGCCAGGCCGCCGTGCTCGAGCAGGCGCTCGGGGACGCGGGCGTCAGCTACCAGGTGCGGGGGTCGCAGCGGTTCTTCGACCGCGCCGAGGTGAAGCAGGCGCTGCTCGCGCTCCGCGGCGCGTCCGTCTCCATCTCCGGCGAGCCGCTGTTCAAGTCGGTGAGCGACGTGCTCCGCGGCCTCGGCTGGAGCCAGCAGCCGCCCGAGCAGCAGGGCGCCGTGCGCGACCGCTGGGAGTCCCTCGACGCGATCATGGGCCTCGCCGAGCGCATGCCCGCGGGCAGCACCTTCCGCGCGTTCACGGACGAGCTGCTCGAGCGCCAGGCCGGCCAGCACGAGCCGACCGTCTCCGCGGTGACGCTCGCCACGCTGCACTCCGCCAAGGGCCTCGAGTGGGAGCACGTCTACCTGATGGGTCTCAGCGAGGGGCTGGTCCCGATCAGCTACGCGCAGACGCTCGAGGCGGTGGACGAGGAGCGGCGCCTCCTCTACGTCGGCATCACGCGCGCGCGCTCCGGCCTCCGACTGTCCTGGAGCCGGAGCGGACCGCAGCGGTCGGGTCAGCGGGAGCCGTCGCGGTTCCTGGCAGAGCTCGACACCCGCATCGCGGGTGGAGGCGCGCGGCGCGGCGCGTGATGCGGCCCGTGCGCACGTCGAGCACCGCCTGGTGGCCGTCGAGCGCGTTCCCACCGCCGGTGAGCAGGAGGTCGACGGGCCGCGCCGCGAGGGCGGCGAGCTCCGCGGGGACGAGCCCCGTGTCCGAACCGCTGTCGCGTCCGAGCAGCTGCGTCGCCATGGCGGGCCATGCCGGGTCCGCGTCCCGGCGGGCGAGGTCGAGGCAGTAGCAGCAGACCGTCCGCCCGGGCTCGACGAGCGGGCCGACCGTCGCGTGCCGGTCCCCGAGCACGACGGGCAGGTGCGGGACGTCCTCCCGGGACCAGCGGCCGTACACGGCCGGGGCGATGGCGAAGTGGGCGACGACGACGGCCAGCGCGGTGCGTGGGTCCGCCTCGGCCGCGGGGTGCTGGCGCCGCACGTGGTGCCCCGCGCGGAGGAGGGCGTCCGCCACGAGCTGCGCGGTCGGGCCGGCGCCGACCACCGCGACCGGTCCGCGTCGGGGCCGTCCGTCGGCGGATCCGCCGTCCGGATCGGGAGCGGCGACGCCGGGGTCGCGCGGGGGCGCGAGCGCCGGCCGCACCAGGTCGAGGAGCTGCGTCACCTGCGCCGGCGTCGCGCCCTCGGTCGCGGCGATCATGTCGAGCCCGCCGCGGCTGATGCCGTGCCGGAGGGCGTCGAGGAGGCGCTCGTCGAGCCGGGACACGGCCGTGAGCACCACGGGCGGGCGGTCGACGCCGATCTGGAGGGAGTCCGGCGTGCGCCAGACGAGCGGGAGACGGGGATCGAGTCGGATGGCCATGGGCGCGGAGAGTGCCCGACGGCCGGGACGCGCGCCGGGCGCGTCCACAGGCGGGCACGCACGATGGGCCGGCACCGCGCGTGCGGTGCCGGCCCCGGCATGGCGTGCGCGCCGCGTCAGACGGGGCGGGGGTCCGTCCCGTCGGTGCCGTCGTCCGGTCCGCCGTCGGGCGTGGAGCCCGGCTCGGTGGCGCGGCCCTGGCCGTCCTCCACGGGGCGTCCGGCGTCGGATCCGCTCAGCAGGTCCTCGAGGGCCTGGTCGACCTCGTCGGGCTCCGGGTCGCCCTGGGTGAGGCGCTGGACGAGCGCCTGCGGGGAGTCGATGTCCTCGGAGGTGGGCAGCACGTCCGGGTGCGACCACAGCGCGTCGCGCTGCTCGGCGCCCACCCCGTCGGACACGGCCTGCCACATGGCGGCCGCCTCGCGGAGCCGGCGGGGGCGCAGCTCGAGGCCGACGAGCGTGGCGAAGGCGGACTCGGCGGGGCCGCCGGTCGCGCGGCGACGGCGGACCGTCTCCGCGATGGCCGACGCGCGGGGGAGCCGGACGGTGGCGGCGGCCGTGACCACGTCCACCCAGCCCTCGATGAGGGCGAGCATGGTCTCGAGCCGGGCGAGGGCGGCGAGCTGGGCGTCCGTCTTCGGCGGGATGAGGGACCCGTCGACCATCGCCTGCCGGAGCTCCTCGGGGTTCGACGGGTCGAAGCCCTCCGCGAGCGACTCGAGCCGCTCGGTGTCGATGTGCACCCCCTTCGCGAACTCGGTGATGGAGGAGATGAGCTGCAGGCGGAGCCAGCGGGCGTGGCGGAACAGGCGCGCGTGGGCGAGCTCGCGCACCGCCAGGTAGATCTGCACCTGGTCCTCGGACACGTCGAGCCCGGATCCGAACGACGCGACGTTCTGGGGGAGGAGCGCGGCCTGCTGGTCGTCGAGGAGCGGGATGCCGACGTCGCCGCCGGAGACGACCTCGGTGGACAGCTGCCCGACCACCTGGCCGAGCTGCATGGCGAAGAGCGTGCCGCCGAGGTTCCGCATCATGCGCCCGGCGCCGGCGACCATGCCCTGCATCTCCTCGGGCGCGTTCTGCTGCAGGACGTCGGTGAGGGAGTCGGCGATGCTGAGGGCGACCGGCTCGGCCAGCTGCGTCCACACGGGCATGGTGAGCTCGGTCCACTGCGCGCGGGTGATGAGGCGCGGCGCGACCGTGAGCTGGCTCACGTACGTGACCTCGTCGAGCCAGAGGGCCGCGACCTGGAACGCCTGGTCGAGGGGGGCGGACGCGGCCACGGTGACCTGGGTCTGCTCCGCGGCGGCGAGCTGCCGGGCGCCCTCGCGGGCGACCTTCCAGTCGACGCCGTCGCCGGTGCTGCTGAGCGCGCCCTGCAGCTGCGCGAGGAGCCGGCGCACCATCTCCGGGTCCTGCGGCAGGCCCGCGGCGCCCGCGAGCTTCTCGGGGTCGATCTGCCCGTCGGCGCCGAGGAACTGCCCGAGCATGCGGCGGAACTCGTCCTCGGGATTCGGGGTGGGCTCGTCGGCCATGGAGGGTCTCCCGGGGGGTCGGAGGGGGACGGATCGCGGGGTCGCGACCCGTGCGACCACGCTAGCCCGCGCCCACGGGAAACCCATCCGGATTCGCCTAGGCTGAGCCGTCGCGGCTTCCGCCCG
>NZ_JAVCVL010000143.1:0-7108 GCF_032917815.1 Clavibacter sp. MX14-G9D
GGCCGGGGCCGCGGGGTGGTCGATGGTCCGTGATGCCCTCATGCCCGGACCCTAGGGCGTCGCGGCGCGCTCCCGGCGGTCTCGGCCCGATCCGCTCCCGGACTGGGGGGACGGGAGCGCGTCGACGGCGACCCGGGCGGCGCCGCCGGGACGTGTCCCGCCGGCCGCCCGCGTGCCCTCCGTCACCAGGACCACGGCGACGCCCGCCGCGCACAGCGCGAAGCCGGCGAGCGTCACCAGCGTGATCCGCTCGCCGAGCAGCAGCGCCCCCGCGGCCGCGGTCGTCGGCGCGACGAGGAACAGCAGCGCGTTGAGCGCGGTGATGCCGACCCGCTCGAGCAGCCACCAGTACAGCCCGTAGGCCGCCAACGTCGGCGCGAGCGCGGCGAGGACGGCCGTGACCCAGAACACGGGATCGGCCGGGGGCGCCAGCGTGCCGGTGCACGCGGCGGCGATGGCCAGGGCGACCGCGGTGACGACGACGTGCACGGTGAGGGTCACGAGCACGGGCGGGCGCCCGGACGACCGGCGCTCGAGGAACGTGCCCGCGACCAGGCACGCCATGGCCGCGGCCGGGAGCAGGTAGGAGACCGGATCCGCGTCCGCCGCCCCCGCCTGCGACCGCACCACGAGCACCACGCCCACGGCGCCGAGCGCGAGCCCGCCCCACTGCGCGGCGCGGACGCGCAGCCCGAGCAGCGGGCCGACGAGCGTCGCGACCACGAGGGGCTGCACCGCGTCGATGAGCGCGGTCGTGCCGGTGGCGATCCCCGCGCCGATCGCGGCGTAGACGAACGCGCAGTACCCGAGCTGGGCGGAGGAGCCGATGAGCGCCTGCCGTCCGAGCATCCTCACCGGCACCCCGCGCGCTGCGCCCGTCACCGCGACGAGCGCGACGAGGGCGACGGCGAGCGGCGCGAACCGCCAGAGCAGCAGCGTCGTCGCGGGCACCTCCACCGTGCCGACGGCCGCGATGAGGAACCCCGAGCTCCAGGCGAGGACGAAGCCGACGGCCGCCGCCACCGTCACCACGCGGGCCGGTATACCGATCTGTCTACTCATCATGGACTCGACTATACAGACCGGTATATTGGTCGTGTGACCATCCCCGTGCCCGACCTCGCCCCCCTCACCCCCGGCGCCCGTCGCGTGCTCGACGCCGCGTCCGAGCTCTTCTACGCGCGGGGGATCCACGTGGTCGGGGTCGACGCGATCGCGGCGGCGGCCGGCGTCACGAAGAAGACGATCTACGACCGCTTCGGGTCGAAGGAGCAGCTCGTCGTCGCGTACCTCCAGCACCGGGACGCGCGGTGGCGCGAGCACCTGGCCGTGCGCCTCGCGCGCACGCCCGAGCCGGGGGCGGACCGCGTGCTCGCGGTGTTCGACGCCGCGATCACCTGGGGCGACGCCAACACCCCCAAGGGCTGCAGCGCGATCAACGCCCGCGCGGAGCTCGGCACCGGCGACCTGGGCGACGAGGACGACGGCCACGACGTGCTCCCCGAGACGATGCGCCAGAAGGCGTGGCTCCTCGAGCTGATCCGCGACCTGTGCGGGGAGGCCGGCGCCCCGGATCCCGTGGGCACGGCGCGGACGCTGATGCTGCTCTACGAGGGCGCCCTCGTCACGCTCGGCATGGGCACCTTCGGACGCCCCTTCGAGGCGGCCCGCGAGGCGGCTCGCGCCGTGCTCGCGTCGGCGCTGCCGACCTCGGCGCCGCGATGACCGCCGCGCCCGCGGCCTCGGATGCGACCCGGGCGGCGTGCCCGTTCTGCGCGCTGCTCGAGGGTGCGCCGGCGCGCGCGCCGCTGCCGCAGGACGTCGTCGCCGAGCGGGAGCGCGCCGTCGCGTTCATCGCCCCGCGCTGGTGGCCGCGCAACCGCGGGCATGCGCTGGTCGTGCCGCGCATCCACGTCCCCGACCTGTACGCGATCGGCCGGGAGGACCACCACGCCGTCGTGGACCTGGTGCAGGAGGTCGCGGTCGCCATGCGCTCGACCTACGGATGCACGGGCGTCTCGACGCGCCAGCACAACGAGCCGGACGGCGGGCAGGACGTGTTCCACCTCCACGTCCACGTGTTCCCGCGCTTCGCGGACGACGACCTGTACGGATCCGCGCCGCTGGCCGACTTCGCCTCCCCGGAGGACCGGCTGCTGTTCGCGCGCCTGCTGCACGGGGCGCTCGCGGGCTGACGCCCGCATCGCATCGCGCCCGCGGCGGCCTAGTCGTCGTAGAGGAGCCAGGACGACGGCGCCGCGCTCTCGTGCGGCGTCGGCTGCCGGTGCCGGAAGACCTCGCGGCCGCCATGCGGCAGCACGTCCACGGCATCGCGCGGGTCGACGCTCGGCGGCCAGAGGGGGAAGTCGGCCGCGCCGACCGTCACGAACGGCAGCGTGGAGCCGTCGCGCATCCGGACGAGGAAGCGCTCGTAGCCCATGCCGCTCTCGCCCGCCTCGTGGATCCGCTCGGCCAGCTCCGCCGCGAGCCGGACCGGGCTGTCCTCGATGCGCGCGACGTCCTCGACCTCGAACGCCGTCGCGATGCGGAAGCCGGCCCGGGCGAGTGCGGCGCGCTCGCCGACGAGGACCCGGTCCCGGACCCGGCCCGACCGGAGGGTCACGCGGCACGGCGCGACGAGGCCGCCGTGCGTCCGTGGGACGCGGGCCAGCTGCGCGGCGAGCTCGGGCGTCAGCTGCATCCCGCCACGCTAGCCGCAGGGCGGATCGAGGCCCTCGCCGACGCCCGGACGGCCTAGCGTCGAGGGGACGCACCCCGGACGCACCCGCCGCGCGGGGGTCCCGATCCACCATCAGGAGGAGAAGCATGACCACCATCGCCATCGTGGGGGCCGGCACCGGCCTCGGCGCCGCCGTCGCCCGCCGCTTCGGAGCCGAGGGCTTCGCCGTCGCGCTCGTCTCGCGCAGCCAGGAGCGCCTCGACGACCTCGCGCGCACGCTCTCCGAGGAGGGGATCACCGCGCGCGGCTACGCGGCCAACGTGCGCGACCACGTGGCGCTCGCCGCCGCGCTCGACCGTGCCGCGCAGGACCTCGGGCCCGTCGAGGTGCTGCAGTACAGCCCGCTCCCGCAGAAGGAGTTCCTGCGTCCCGTGCTGGAGACCACGCCCGGCGACCTCGTCGGCGCGTTCGAGTTCTCCATCCAGGCCCCTGTCGCCGCCGTGCACCAGGTGCTGCAGGGCATGCGCGTCCTCGGCCGGGGCACCGTCCTGTTCGTCAACGGCGGCACGGCGGTCCAGCCCTTGCCGAAGTTCGCCGGCACGTCCATCGGGTTCGCGGGCGAGACCGCCTACGGGCAGATGATCCACGAGGCGCTCGCGGGCGACGGGATCCACGTGGGCCAGCTGATCATCCCCGGCTCGATCCGGCCGGGCCACCCGAGGAAGGACCCGCAGGTGCTCGCGGACGCGCTGTGGGCGATGCACGTGGAGCGCGGCGAGTTCCGTCGCTTCGCGACCACCATGGACGACGAGTAGCGGTCCGCGGGTCGCGCGGGCCGCCCTGATGGGGGCCTGCGCGACCCGTGCCCGGCTGCCACTCTCGGAGCATGGACGCCACCGCACCCCTCCTGACCTGGACCCTCGCCGCCGAGATCCCCGTGCCCGACGACGTCCACGAGCTGCTCGTGCAGGGGGAGCAGGCCGTCGCCTCGTTCCGCACCTTCCGCGACTCGGCGACGTTCACGACGAAGCGCCTCATCGTGCGCGACGCCCAGGGCATCACGGGCAAGAAGGTGGAGCTCTACTCGCTGCCGTACAGCTCGATCAACATGTGGTCGACCGAGAACGCGGGCACCTTCGACCTCAACGCGGAGCTGGAGCTCTGGACGCGCGCCGGCCACATCAAGGTGAAGCTCGGCAAGGGCGCGGACATCCGGCGCATCGACGGCCTCATCGCGTGGGCCGTGCTGCACGCGCACTGATCCGCCACGACGGGAGGGGGAGGAGCGCCGCAGCGCTCCTCCCCCTCCCGTCGTGCGTCGGCTCGGACTAGCCGGCCGGCGTGGCCTTCACCAGGAACTCGACGGTGCCCTGGTCCTCGACGCTCACGAAGCCGAGGTCCGGCGCCTCGACGCCGTAGTCGGAGAAGGTGACCGGGATGGATCCGCTCACCTGCACGCCGTCGCCCGAGAGCGCGGCCTGCAGCGGGACGGTGACGGTCTGCGTGACGCCGTGCATGGTCAGCTCGCCGGTGGCGTCGACGGTGGCGACCTCGCCGCTCGCGGGGACGGCCGCGTCGATGGGCTGCGTGAGCGTGAACGTCGCGTCGGGGAACTGCGAGACCTGCATGGCCTCGTCGCGGAAGTACGAGTCGCGCGGCGGCTGGTCCGTGGCGATGCTCGCGACGTCGACCGTCACGGTGGCGGCCGAGAGGGTGGACCCGTCGACCGTGATGGTGCCGGTCACGTCCTCGGTGGTGCCGACGACGGTCACGTCGGTGCCGTTCAGCACCTCGTCGACGCGGTAGCCGGCGGTGCTGCCGGTGCCGATGGCCCAGTCGCCCGACAGGTCGCTCGTGTCGAGCGTGGAGTCGGCGGGGGCGGCCGACACGGACGGGGCGGCGGCGGGGGCGCCGACGATGACGTCCCGGTAGAACACCGGTCCGGCCACGGCGGCGGTGACGCCGAGCACGACGACCACGGCCGCGCTCGTGCCGAGGATGATCTTGGTCTTCTTCTGCATGGGGGTCTCCTGATCCGGATGGTGCTCATCTGGTCGCCGCGAGGGACTGCGCCGACATCAGGGACGACGGACCAGCCGCGGAGAACGTTCACGCGTTCAGGTTCCTGCCAGGTTCGACCGGCCGGCCGGCCGGCCGGCGGCGGCGGTAGTGGCGATGGCGATGGCGATGGCGTGTCCGCTCCGCGCCGTGACCTGTCGGTGCCGATGCGGCCCTGGGATCCTCGACCTGCCGGCGGGACGGAAAGGTCCGCGCCGGTGCCGGACATGCGGAGGAGTGGACATGCCCGACCCCGGATCCCGCACCCGCTTCGACGCCGTCGTCCGCGAGGTGCTGGAGCCGGTGCGCCGGTACCTCGCCCGGCGCGTGGACGCGCCGACCGCCGAGGACGTGCTGAGCGAGACGCTCGTCGTGCTGTGGCGCCGGCTCCCGGACGTGCCGGACGGCGAGGAGATCCCCTACGCGATCGGCGTCGCGCGGCTGCAGCTGCGGAACGCCCTGCGCGCGCTGCGCCGCCAGGAGCGGCTGGTCGCGCGGATCGTCACGGTCGACCCGCCGACGGAGGTGCCGCCCGACGACGACGGACCGGATCCCCGCGTCGACCTGGTGCGCGAGGCGCTCGGGCTCCTGCGCGAGGCCGACGCCGAGGTCCTGCGCCTGCACGCGTGGGACGCGCTGGCCGTGACCGACATCGCCCGCGTCCTCGACGTCACGCCGAACGCGGTCTCGATCCGGCTGCACCGGGCGCGCCGCCGGCTCGCGGACGCGATCCGGAAGATCGAGGCGCGAGGCGGACATGACGAGGAGAGGGGAGGAGCGGGCCGATGACGACACGACACGACGCATCCGACGCGGCGGGGGAGCCCGACGCGGGGATCGACCGCCGGCTGCGTGCCGCCGATCCCGCCCCGCACCTCGCGCCGCTGTCACCCGGGCAGCGCGCCGAGCTGGAGGAGCGCGCCATGGACGAGACCACCCGCACGACCGCACGCCGCGGAGCGCCCTCCGGCGGCGGGTCGGACCGCCGACGGCCGCGGCCGCTGCGGCGCCCGCTGGTCCTCGGCGCCGTCCTCGCCGCGGCCGCCATCGTCGTCGCGGCCGTGGTCCTGCCGCGGGGCGGCGGGGACAGCACCCGCCTGACGGTCGACGCGTCGGGCGGGCTCGCCGACAGCTGCGCCGTCATCACGCCCGAGGGTCTGGCCGCCGCGGCGACCCTCGCCTTCCGCGGCACGGTCGAGAGCGTGGAGGACGGCACCGCGACGATCCGCGTCGACCGCGTGTTCGCGGGGGAGCCGTCCGACACGGTCGTCGTGTCCCCGGGCGATCCGGACGAGGTGGTGGACGGCGCCGCGCCGGTCTTCGCCGACGGCACGACCTACCTCGTCGCCGCCGCGGACGGGCGCGTCGCCTCCTGCGGCCTCACGGGCGTCGACGGTCCGGAGCTCGCGGCGCTGTACGACCAGGCGTTCCCGGGCTGAGCCGGCTCCGGCAGGTCGGGACGGCGCGATGCGGGACAGGGGATCCGCGATGTCCACCTGCGATGATTCCCGCGAGCGGTGAACCTTCCGGCCGTCCATCTCGTCGTGGAGGGAGGAGGCACGGATGACCACGGAGAGCACGGCCCGGATGCGGGCGCTGCACGACGCGCACGCGCCCGCGCTCCAGCGGTACGCGCTGCGGCTCACGGGGGATCCCGCGCTCGCCGAGGACGTCGTGCAGGAGGCGCTGCTGCGGGCCTGGCGCTCGCCCGCGATCCTCGCGGAGGACGACGAGTCGGCCCGCCGCTGGCTGTTCACCGTGGTGCGGAACCTCGTGATCGACGACCGGCGCAGCGCCTGGCGCGGCCGCGAGACCCCGACGGACACCCTGCCGGAGGATCCCGTCGCCGACGCGTCCGACGCCATCATCGACCGCCTGCTCGTGGCCGAGGCCCTCGCGTCGCTCTCGCCCGAGCACCGGCGCGCGGTCGTCAGCTGCTACCACCTGGGACGCAGCGTCGCGGAGACCGCCGAACGCGAGGGCGTCCCCCCAGGCACGATCAAGTCCCGCCTCCACTACGCGCTCAAGGCGCTCCGGCTCGCCCTGCAGGAACGAGGAGTCACCCGATGAACGACCGTGCCGACGACATCCACGAGTGGGATGCCGCCTACGTGCTCGGCAGCCTGAGCGCCACCGACCGCGCGCTCTTCGAGGCCCACCTCGAGGGCTGCGACGCGTGCATGCGCTCCCTCGCGGAGCTCTCCGGGCTGCCCGGGGTGCTGCGGATGCTGCCCGTGGAGGACGCTCTCGCGCTCATGGACGAGCCCGACGCGCCTGCCGCGACCCCGACCGCACCCGAGCCGCAGGGCGCGACGGCGCTGCCCGCGCCCGCGCCCGTCCCCACGTCGCACCGCGTGCCGCTGCGCCGCC